>JANNCH010000080.1:0-2468 GCA_031386315.1 Pseudobdellovibrionaceae bacterium | reverse complement strand
AGTGATTCAAGCTTACTTGCGTGATTCGTTCGAAGACACTCGCATGCTCACAGAATTCGCACAAAAGCGCGGCACTCCATTCTGGATTCGTTTAGTAAAAGGCGCTTACTGGGATTACGAAACCATCGAAGCCGAACAGCGTGGCTGGCCGGTTCCGGTTTATACAAACAAAGCTGAATCTGATGCCAACTATGAAACTTGCGCAAAATATTTGCTAGAAAACATCAAATTCATTCGTCCTGCCTTTGCTTCGCACAACGTGCGCACCTTGGCCGCTTGTATGTTGTATGCAGAAAAATTAAACATTCCAAAAGAGGCCTTAGAATTCCAAATGCTTTACGGGATGGCCGAGCCGATCAAAAAAACCTTGGTCGACATGGGTTACCGCTTGCGTGAATACGCTCCTGTAGGTGAATTGATTCCGGGCATGGCTTATCTTGTACGCCGCTTGCTTGAGAATACCTCAAATGAATCTTGGTTGCGCGGAAAATTCGCAGACAATAAATCAATGGCTGAGCTTCTAAAAGATCCTGCAAGCGGTTTGAAACAAACCTCTCCGGTGATTCCGAAAAAAGCGGGCAAGTTTTATAACGAGCCTTTGCTTGATTTCGCAATCAAAGCGGACCGCGAAAAAATGCACAAAGCTTTAAATGATTTTCAAGCTTCTTTGCCAATATCTGTTCCACTGATGATCAACAATAAAGAAATTCGCACCGAAAATATCTTTGCGCGCGAAAACCCATCGCACACAGAGCAAATCGTCGGCAAAGTTTGCATGGCCTCGATTGAGCATGCCGAACAAGCAATGCAAGCTGCAAATAGTGCTTACAAAACATGGAAGAATTTCCCCGCTGATCAGCGCGCAGCGATGGTCGATAAACTTGCAGACATCATGGTACGCGATCGCTTTAAACTTTTAGCCACTCAAGTATTTGAAGTAGGTAAACCATGGGCAGAAGCCGATGGGGATATCACAGAAGCCATCGACTTCTGTCGTTACTACGCAAAACACATGCGCGAATTGCAAAGACCACAACGAGTGGGCGGCGCTCCAGGCGAAGTTTCTCAGTACATTTATAAATCCCGAGGCGTGACTGCAGTCATTGCTCCGTGGAATTTCCCATTGGCGATTTTGTGTGGAATGGTAACCGCAGCAGCTGTCACTGGAAACACAGTTGTAATGAAGCCAGCTGAACAATCCATGGTTGTTGCTTGGGGACTAATGAAAATGATCCAAGAGGCGGGGTTTCCAGTGGGAGTTGTTAACTTCTTGCCTGGTTACGGCGAAGAGGTTGGCGAATATATTGTGAACCACAAATTCACAACGACGATTGCATTCACGGGTTCAAAAGCCGTGGGCTTGCACATCTTGAATCGCGCATCACAGGTTCAAGCGGGTCAACATCATGTCAAACGTTGTATCATCGAAATGGGTGGTAAAAACGCCGTGATCATCGACAATGATTCGGATTTAGATGAAGCTGTCGACGGAGTTTTCTATTCGGCCTTTGGTTTCAGTGGTCAAAAATGTTCGGCCGCTAGCCGCGTGATTGTTTTGGATGAAGTCTATGATCGTTTTGTGGATCGCTTGGTTGAAATCGCGAAATCCGTGGAAATCTTAGCCAGCGAAAATCCAAAAGCATATATGGGCCCGGTCATCGATAAAGAAGCTTATGATCGCATTTTAGCAACTATCACTGAGGCCGAGAAAAATCACAAATTGCTCTTTAAAGCCGCAACCCCAGCGGGTGGTTACTTCGCCCCTATCGCGATCTTTGGCAACGTCCCAGGCGACGCCGAGCTAGCACAGCAAGAGGTCTTCGGCCCCGTTGTGGCTGTCATCCGCGCAAAAGATTTAGATCATGCACTAAATATCGCAAACAGCACCGAGTATGCCCTCACAGGGGGTATATTCTCGCGCAGCCCTGCCAATATCGAACGCGTAAAGAACGAGCTCGAAGTGGGTAATTTGTATGTGAATCGTGGAATCACCGGCGCCATGGTCGACCGTCATCCATTCGGTGGTTTTAAAATGTCTGGCATTGGCTCAAAAACCGGCGGCCCAGATTATTTAAAACAGTATATGGAACCAATTTGCATAACTGAAAATACTTTGCGTCGTGGCTTCGCTCCGGCGGAAGACTCTGCGAGCACACCTGCTCAAGGAATTTAAAACCTCAATTTATGCCGCTTTTAACAAGGCGGCTTGAAGAATGACAATGCGAATATTTTAAAATTTCATTTTTCGCGCTTGAATACAAAGCTGATCACAACGCTCATTAAAGACAATACCTGTATGTGCCTTGACCCATTGCCACTCAATATTCCTATACTTAATCAGATCGAAAATCTCTTTCATTTGATCTACAGAGGGTATTTTAGACTGATTCGCCTTCACCCAGCTGAGCCTTTGCCACTCAGGAATTTTTGCAATGGGTCAAGGCACATACAGGTATTGTCTTTAATGA
>JANNCH010000065.1:0-3146 GCA_031386315.1 Pseudobdellovibrionaceae bacterium | reverse complement strand
CCATTAAATGTGATATCGAATTCAATAAACTGTTCGGTCTCGGAAAGAATCTTCACTTTGAAGTCACCCGACTTGAAGCCATAAGAAAATTTATTTTTACAAGTTGCCAGCGGGAATAGTTCCATCACGTTTTTATCATCCGCATGTGCAATCAGCGTCCCATCACTTGGAATAAGCTTCATCAAGCGAGCAAAGGCGTCTTTCACTGCATCTAAGTCTTTGTAAATATCAGCATGGTCAAATTCAACCGAAGTCAAAATCACATGCTTCGGTTTGTAGTGAATAAATTTTGGAACTTTATCAAAATAGGCGGTGTCATACTCGTCACCTTCTATGATAAATACATTCCCCTCAGGGTTTTTAAATGACTGTGAGAAGTTTTTTGCAATACCACCGATAAGAAATCCTGGCTTTTTACCAGCGACTTCTGCGATCCATGACATCAATGAGGTGGATGTAGTCTTACCATGTGTTCCAGCAATTACGACACTTTCGCGATTGCCAATGATGAGTTCGCCCATAGCTTTCGGCAAAGAAGTGAATGGAATTTTTAGCTTCGTGAGTTCTTGCGCTTCTTCATTGTTAGCTGAAATAACATTACCTACGATCACAAAATCAGGCAGAGGGTGCAAGTTAGAGGCTTGATAGCCTTTCATAATCGAAATACCTAAGCTTTCCAATTGAGCCGACATCGGAGGATATGGATTTGAATCACTGCCGGTGACTTTAAAGCCGCGATCTTTTAAAAGACCCGCAAGGCTTGCCATGGCAGTGCCACAGATACCCATCAAGTGAATATGCGAATTTGGTTTTAGTTCCATCTTATACTCCTGAGCTCTTGCGATAAGCTTCAATAATCCAGTTATGAATTTCAGGTCTCATTTGACTGAAGGCCTTGTTTTCACGTCCATACAAAACACGATTTGATAAAATACAAACGACCATATCCATTTTTGGATCATACCAAACGGATGTCCCGGTAAAACCAGTATGACCAATGGAATCCAACGAAAAATAATATCCGCAGCTAGCGCTGCCAGGGGTTGGCATCATAAAACCTATAGCCCAATCACCCTTACCTTCAGGCAATGCGCGTTTCGCAAAAGCCTGGGCTGTTTTTTGACGAATAGAATACCTAGCAATGCCCAACAGCTGTGAACGAATGTGCAAAGCATACCAGCTCACATCATCAATACTACCAAAAAGGCCCGCGTGCGTAGAGATGCCACCCAAGGCCCAACAGTTTTCATCATGAACTTCGCCTTGAATTAATTTACGACGCCACAGACATTCCTCTGTAGGTGCAAATAAAGAGGTTCGCTCTGTGAATTGATTGTCAGGATGAAAATCCATAGTGGTACCACTGTAGAATTTTTCTTTGGTCTCTTTCCAAACTTCCAAAAGAGGCTTTTCATAGATTCTTTCAAGGACAAATCCCAAGGTCATAAATCCAACATCCGAATAAACGCTTTGCTCGTGATCCTGTAATTTCAAATTGCGAAGCATATCCTGCAACTGATGACGTCGATCCTCTCGGGATAAATTCAAATTAAGCTCTTTATAAAACGGCATCCACCAAATAAGACCTGAACTGTGAGTCAATAGATCGTGAATTTTTATGTTACGGTGCTGAAACCATGGCACAAACTCATGCACTAAGGATTCGAAATTCCATTTGCCTTGTTCAAAGGCCCACATCATTGCTTGAGTTGTAAAAATAATTTTGGTCAGGCTGGCCAGATCATAATATGCATAGGTATTGCCCACAGAAATATCGCAGACAATCTTTCCACCCTGATAGGCACGAACCATAACACCCGGAGCTTTATCACGGATGTTATCTTCGATTTTTTGCATGACTGATTTTTCTAATACCGAATACTTCATTTTTTAGCTTTCTCGATAACTGCACCTGTCTCAATATTTAGAATAAATTTCTTTCCATCATTCACAAGTACACATGGGGTATTCAGAGGCAATGCTCTTTGAATATGCGCGTGCCCTGAGGGAATCCCACTCCATACTGGAATGTCTAGATCTTGAGCCCAACGAATAAATACTTTTTTAAAATTATCTCGACCGGTCGCGGGCTCTTCACCGCCAATAAAATCACCGATTAAAAGTCCATCACATTTTTTAAACGTCCCAGCCTGACGGAACTGTTCTAGCATACGATCAATACGATAACCGCGCTCGCCAATATCTTCCACAAACAACAAAGCATCATCCGCATCAATTTCAAATGGAGTGCCCATGGAACTTTGCAAGACAGTTAAATTACCGCCCACAACTTTGGATTTGATTTTTTTCACTTCACGCGCTTTGGCGTTCAATGGCTTCAGGTTTTTAAAACTTACCTCTGTTACGTCACCAAACAAAATGCCATGCAATTCTTTTTCAAGTTCAGGCGGCAAAGCATGACGACCCAATCGGTCTAAAACGCAAGCATGCAAAGTCGACCAGCCCCACTCCTGCGCAAAGAAATGATGCAAAGATGTGATATCGCTTAAACCAATCAGAATTTTTTGAGTTTTAGGAACTTTCATCTTTGTCAGCAAAGGCAACAAACGATTACTACCGTAACCACCGCGCGAACACCAAATCACCTTTGAATCAGGACTTTCAATGGCAACCTTCAAGAAAGCAAAACGCTTCTCATCCACATTCGCATGCAAAAAATGTTTTTGAATCATATCTTTCGGAGCACGGGCCTTCAGTCCCCAATTTTGCAAATAAGAAATCCCATCCGCCACCTGATCCAGTGGCGATGGATATCCAGGGGCGACGATATCAACAATATCCCCGGGCTTTAAAATCGACCATTTCTTATTTTTCACGAAACATCCCAACAAGTGTCTAAAACTTAAACTGATCCACGGACATAGCGTACTTAGATCAGTTAATCATTGTGACAAGTTTGTAGGATAATTTCCATCAAAACAAGCCGCGCAAAAACGATTTTTGGACGTATCCAAGGCTTGAAACATACCTTCGATGGACAAATATCCTAAGGTGTCGGCCCCGATGAATTCTCTGATTTGCTCGGTGGTTTGGTGCGCTGCAATCAACTGAGACTTTTGTGGAGTATCCACTCCGTAATAACAGGGTCCAGTGGTGGGTGGACAAGCGATGCGCATATGCACTTC
>JANNCH010000063.1:0-3616 GCA_031386315.1 Pseudobdellovibrionaceae bacterium | reverse complement strand
AGCGGCGGCTTCCTTAAGAATCTATCGCAATGACACGTCGTAGTGCAAAAAGTAACGGCGTACCCTCTCCTAAATCCAGCAGCTTTTAACTCCGCGTTCTTTTGCCACTTCTTTAGCATCTTCGTAGCCCGCGTCTAAATGACGAAAAACTCCCATGGCAGGATCTGCAGTTAACACTCGTTCCAAACGAGCCGCTGCCTTTGCTGTTCCATCAGCCACAATCACTTGGCCAGCATGCTGCGAATAACCCATTCCTACACCGCCCCCATGATGAAGACTCACCCAGGTGGCACCGCAGGCCGTGTTCACCATTGCGTTGAGCAAAGGCCAGTCACTGACTGCATCCGAACCATCTTTCATGGCCTCGGTTTCACGATTCGGTGAAGCCACCGAGCCGCAGTCTAAGTGATCACGACCGATTACGATCGGTGCTTTCACTTTGCCCTCGGCTACCAGCTGGTTAAACATCAAACCGGCCTTGGTGCGTTCACCATATTCAAGCCAACAAATACGTGCGGGTAAACCTTGAAAAGCGATACGCTCTTCAGCCATATCTAGCCAACGTAATAAATCTTTTTTGTGTGGAAATAATTTTCTCATGGCATCGTCTGTCACTTTGATATCGTTCGGATCACCTGACAAGGCCACCCAACGAAATGGACCACTGCCACGACAAAAAAGTGGACGAATAAATGCGGGGACAAAACCAGGATAATCAAAAGCATTTTCCACACCTGCCTCAAGAGCGCGAGCCCGCAAATTGTTTCCATAATCAAAAGTCACCGAACCCAAATCTTTCATCTTAAGCATTCCACGCACATGCTTTGCCATGGCATCATAGGCCGCTTTCAAATAAGCCTTTTTATCTTTTTCGCGAAAGTCTTTTGCAGTTTCAACAGTATAACCCTCTGGAATGTACCCCACCAAAGGGTCATGGGCTGAGGTCTGATCAGTCAATAAATCTGGAGTGAATTTTTTGTCGATCATTTGATGAATCACTGTGGCCATATTTCCCAGCAAAGCCACGGACTTTGCTTCACCCGCAGCGGTGTATTTACGAATGCGTGCAATGGCATCATCTAAATCGGTGGCAACTTCATCGACGTATTTTGTTTCTAAACGTTTTTGTATGCGAGTGGGGTCAATTTCGACCGCTAAAACACAGGCACCGGCAAAAACCCCCGCCAGCGGCTGCGCACCACCCATGCCACCAAGTCCAGCTGTTAAGATCACGCGCCCTTTCAAACTGCCTTCAAAATACTGGCGACCGGCTTCGACAAAAGACTCGTACGTGCCTTGGATGATCCCTTGCGTACCAATATAAATCCACGAACCCGCCGTCATTTGCCCGTACATCATCAAGCCTTTTTTATCGAGCTCATGGAAAACATCCCAGGTCGCCCACTTCGGAACTAAGTTTGAATTGGCAATTAGCACACGCGGAGCATCCTCATGGGTTTTTAAAATACCAATAGGCTTACCTGACTGCACAAGTAAGGTCTCGTCGTTTTCAAGTTCTTTGAGGGCGCTCAAAATTTTATCAAAGCTTTCCCAATTACGGGCCGCTTTGCCAATACCACCATAGACAACCAAATCTTGGGGATGTTCTGCAATCGATGGATCCAGATTATTTTGAATCATACGATAGGCGGCCTCTTGCAACCAACCCTTGCAATTCAATTTAGTACCTGTCGGAGCCTTCACTACTCTAGATTGAGACGACATAGCATTCCCTTCTATAACAAATCACTGAGTTTAAATTTTTTCTGATTTAGATTAAAACTAATTTCTTTACCGGCACGGACTGCATGCACACCAACCGCGTTCATGACTTTTCCCTGCGCTTCATCCAGCGGTAGCACCACTTCATTGACCAAACTTGGAAGCTTAGAGATCTTCTCGCGCTGTTGCACTTCGATCATTGTCGGCATCAGTGGCCTTGCTAAATATACCGTGTTCATATGTTTTAAAGTATGCAAACTGTTCATATGTAAAAACCAACCAGAGCCCGAAAGGTTTTTCACATACTCTTCAATATTCAGAACATCGATAGCAATGTGATGAATCCCTGGTCCGCGTTTTTTCAATGCACGACCGTAGGAAGAGTTCTCTCGCACGGGCTCCATCAAAAGCAGCAAAGCGGATTGAGTTTCATAGTCACCCACATAGATTTCAAGTGTGCCTTCCTCTTCGAACACTTCGGCGGGACCCGTTTTAAAACCATGCTCACGTAAAACACTTGCGGCCTTTTCAACCGAGGGTACCAAAACAGCCAAATGACTAAAACTTAGCAGAGTGTCTACCACTCGATTTCTCCGACTACGGATTGCATAGCTTTCAAAATTTCGTTTTGATTCATTAATTTTTTAATGGCCTCAACATCACGGGCGAAAATTCTATCTTCTTTTGCAAAAGGCACAACTTCACGAATGCGATCATGGACTGCTTTGACCGCAGCAGAAGGTTTCAATGGACTTAATAACCCCAAGGCCTGAGTTGATGAAAGCATTTCCATGGCCACAACATTTTCAGCATTACGCAATATCTGCGCAAACTTTCTAGCAGCGATCGTTCCCATAGAAACATGATCTTCTTTTTCAGCTGAAGTCGGGATTGAATCCACACTGGCTGGATGGGCCAATATTTTATTTTCACTGACTAACGAGGCTGCAGCCACTTGCACGATCATATGCCCTGAATTCAATCCACCATTTGGGGTCAAGAACGGTGGCAGCTCGCTCATCTGTGTCGAAATTAATTTTGAAATACGACATTCGCAAATACTTGCCTGCGAAGAAATTGCGATACCCGCAAAATCCATGGCATGGGCCACTGGCATGCCGTGGAAGTTACCACATGAAAGGACTTTATTTGCATCTGCGAATACCAACGGATTGTCGGTGGAAGAATTCGCTTCGGTTTCTAAAACTTTCACTGCAAAACGAATGGCGTCTTTTGCGGCCCCGTGAACCGCCGGCATACAACGCAAACTGTAAGCGTCTTGCACACGGTGATCTTCGACTGCGTGGCTTTCGCCAATTTCGCTTTTCATGCCCATAAGTTTTAATAAATTGCGTGCGGTCTTTGCTTCGCCAATGTGTGGACGAGTGGCGCTGATCAATGGATCAAAGGCTTTGCGTGAACCACGCAATCCTTCTAGCGACATCGCACCTGCAAGATCCGCATACCAAAGCAGACGACGGGATTCCCACAATGACAACAAACCTATGGCTGTCATCACCTGACACCCGTTGATCATTGAAAGACCTTCTTTGGCTTTCAATTCGAGTGGCTGAATATTCTTTTTTTGCAAAATGCTTTGCACCGGCACAACTTCGCCGCTTTCAGCCCAGGCATCCCCTTCACCAATCACTGTGAGAGCTAAGTGCGACAGCGGAGCCAGATCACCACTCGCCCCCACAGAGCCCTGCGACGGAATCGCTGGAATGATATCATTATTTAAAAATTCTAAGATTTTATCAACGACCAACGGGCGTATTCCGCTGTGACCTTTTGCCAATGCATTCGCACGCAAAATCATCATCGCTCGTGATTCTATTTTCGTAAAAAGCGTTCCAATGCCCATTGAATGCGAACGAATTAAATTTCTTTGCAG
>JANNCH010000045.1:0-1697 GCA_031386315.1 Pseudobdellovibrionaceae bacterium | reverse complement strand
TTATTGACATTGACTTTTTTAGAAATTATCCTTGGTATTGATAATATCGTTTTCCTTTCGATTGTATCCGGAAAACTGCCCGCGAAAGACCAACCTAAAGCGCGCCGCATTGGTTTATTGCTGGCAATGGCGTTTAGAATTGTGCTATTGTTCGCCATTACATGGGTGCTTAGCTTACAGGAAACGTTATTTCATATTGAGTGGAGCTGGTTTTCGACATCGATTACCGGACAAAGCATCATTATTTTTTCGGGTGGAATTTTCTTGTTGTATAAAAGCGTGTCCGAGATTCACCACAAATTAGAAGGTGAAGAAGAAAGCGATAAAGCCCGTGCGGGAAATTCGTTGCGCAATGCCATTATTCAGATTGCAGTGCTCAACCTGGTTTTTTCGTTCGACAGTATTTTGACTGCTGTTGGATTGATTAGTATGAAACCAATTCCAGAAGGCGGATTTGGCTATGCGGGTGCTTTAGAGATTATGATTCTGGCGGTAGTGATTTCTATTGTAATCATGATGATTTTTGCCGGGCCGGTTAGTAAATTTGTCAATGAACATCCGACGATACAGATATTGGGATTGTCTTTTCTAATTCTGATTGGCGTGATGTTGGTGGCAGAAGGATCGCATTTGGCACACATGAAATTCTTTGGAGAAAATGAAGTAACTAGCATACCAAAAGGCTACCTTTATTTTACCATATTCTTCTCGCTTTTGGTAGAGTTCCTCAATTTGAAGATGCGCAAGACCAAAAACCCTGTCAAGCTACACAATAACAAAATCAGAGATACAAAACTCGAAGATAATGATATGACGAATTAAGGCTGAAAGTTAAGCTATTGATAAATGTTGTAAAAATGAAGTGATATTTTATAACATTGCCCGTTATTTAATCACCACCTTTACACCTAACTTTTAAATCAATGATCATGAAATCAGTTCAAAAACCTACACAAAAAAGCAAGACCGTTGTGTTTAAGAAATTAGTATTCCTTTTTGCATCAGCTTTGCTTGTTGTTTCCTGCAAGCCTAATGCTAACGAAGCCGGCGTAATTGAAGACAACAAACAAGCGACCATCGACTCGATGAATACAGTCATGGAAAAACAAAAAATCGAATTGGCGAAACAAAAATCAATCGATTCTATGCAAGCCATTGTCAGTCAACAAAGAAATGCAAAGCAAAATGTTGTATACCATAATACTACAACAACCGAGAAAAGAAAAGGCTGGAGTGGTGCTGCTAAAGGAGCAGTAATCGGCGCTGGAGTCGGAGCTATTTCAGGTGCAGTAATCGATAAGAAAAAACCTGCTCAAGGTGCTGTTATTGGTGGACTTGCAGGCGCTGGTCTAGGAGCCGGAGCCGGAGCTATTCTTGATTCTCAAAAGAAGAAATAAAGCTTAAACCGCAAGGTTTGCTAAGTAATACGCAAAGAGCGCAAAGATTAATTTCTTCGCGCTCTTTGCTTTTTTTATTATATAGCGAACCTTGCGGTTAAATTCTCCTAAAACAAAGTAATCTGCCCATCGTCATCGAGCTGAATGTCTTCATCGCTTTCTTCGTAAGAAGTCTCATTTGCTGCGGTGGCTTCAGGTTCGTCTGGAATAATTTCTTCGGGAAGTTCATAGGGTAACGGCTCCAGCCTTTTCTTTTCTCGGTTGTTGTAGTATTATGGTATACAACATTTTGCTTTGCAT
>JANNCH010000017.1:0-2032 GCA_031386315.1 Pseudobdellovibrionaceae bacterium | reverse complement strand
CGATTTTAATACTGTCATGTGTTTTCATGGGGCCTCCGTTTCTGGACAGCTTGCAGAAAATCTGATCATCCTACAAATAGACTAGATGGAGCGTTTACGATGTTACCGGGAGACTATTTGGTATCGGTATCTTCTGATTTTTTCGTTTTAAGCCAAGCTTGGTATTCACGAATGTTTTTTTCAAAGCCATGATTGGTAGGCTCGTACAAAACAGCATCGGCAATTTCTGTTGGAAGATAGCTCTGCGAAACCCAGGCCTTTGGATGATTGTGAGGATATGCGTAGTCTTTTCCGTACCCCAGCGACTTTGAAAGTTCTGTCCTGGAAGAGCGTAAGTGCAATGGCACAGGAAGATTGCGAGTCTTTTCAACCAACTCTTTGGCCTTGTGCAGAGACATATATGAGGCATTCGATTTTGGGCATGAGGCTAAATACGTTGTAACCTGGGCCAATGTAATAGCCGCCTCAGGGATACCAATCGCCTCGACTGCCTGCAACCCCGCTATGGCCACGCTGATTCCGCGGGGATCGGCGTTTCCAATATCTTCTGATGCCAATATGATCAAACGTCTGGCGATAAACACAGGGTCTTCACCGCCGTCTAGCATGCGAGCCATATAATAAACAGCCGCATCGGCATCGCTGCCGCGGATACTCTTAATGAATGCTGAAATAACGTCGTAATGGAACTCGGAATTTTTATCGTAGCCCAACGGGTTCATTTGCACGAGCTCTTTAACATCCTCGATAGTGTATATTTGCCCGTCAAAGGACTTTGAAATGATCTCGAGACAATTGATCAGTCGGCGCGCATCTCCGTCGGAGTATCCTAATAGGAAATCTTTGGCTTCAGTTGTGATGAAATCAGAGATCGACTTATTCAAATAACTCTCGGCACGATGGATAATTTTCTGTAGCTCATCTTGCGTGAGTGGTTCAAAGATAATCACTCGGCAACGACTCAGAAGCGCTCGGTTGAGTTCATAGCTGGGATTTTCGGTTGTGGCTCCAACCAATATTAGGTCACCTTTTTCGACAAACGGTAGCATTACATCTTGCTGAGCTTTATTGAATCGATGAATTTCATCTACAAATAAGAGTGTTTTTTGCTGCAGTTGAAGTCGACGATCACGCCCTTGCTCGCCTAGTTCACGTAGAGTTTTCGCTCCGGAATCAACAGCATTGATATTTACGAAGTGGGCTTGAATACTTTGTGACAGTGCCAAGGCGAAACTCGTTTTACCTGTCCCCGGTGGACCCCAAATAATCAAACTAGGGACAATACCCTTTCGAATCATCTGCCCTAATTTAGCTTTTGACCCAATGGTCTTTTCTTGTCCAATCACTTCGTCTAAATTTTTAGGACGAAGAACTTCAGAGAGTGGCTTTAAATGTGGGTTTTCTTGGGTCGAAAATAAGTCCATGGCTATGATGTATAACCAAAGACTATGGATATGGATAGCATTTATCTAAGTCAGCTTAGCGTGTTGAGAAATACTCTTCTTTTTGAAAGCGGTCGACTTCTTCAGCGCCGTCTAACAATACACCCTTAATAATAAGACGTGATCCAAATGAAAAATTAGCGGGATTTTTTGATTTTGGTAAACTTTTAATAAAAAATTTGATGTCCGCGGTCTCTGGAAAAGCCAAAGTTGGGTCTAGGTTCACATTAGTATTACGGCAAGCGCCAAAGGCCCTAACACCCAAACCAGGACTATAAATACAGTAACTGTATTCATAGGTGACGCCCGTGTTCGGGTCACTATAACCTAAAGATCCAAGATCAAATGAGCTAGGACCAATTTCAACGCCATCAACATTGACGTAAACAGCGACCTCTTCAACACGCACACTGTATTTCATCGCATTATCAACCGAAAATGAAATTTCAAACCAATTAGGCTCAATCGTATTACCACCGATAGTACGAGGTGTTTCAATAATCAGCGGTGACGAAGGTGTGACTTTGACAACGAACTTCTCTTCTTCACCGGGCTTACCGCAACTTGTGAGCGCTAAAGACAAAAGAATT
>JANNCH010000015.1:0-1737 GCA_031386315.1 Pseudobdellovibrionaceae bacterium | reverse complement strand
GCTCGAATCAAGTTGATAATCTTTTTACTGGTCGTTCCACGTACGAGTGAGTCATCGATCACAACAACGCGTTTGCCAGACAAAATAGCTGTTTGCGGGTTCAACTTAATCTTAACTCCAAAGTCTCGAATGCTTTGTTGGGGCTGAATAAAAGTACGACCCACATAGTGATTACGAATAATACCCAGCTCAAAAGGCAATCCACTTTGTGCACTATAGCCGAGGGCTGCGGCCACTCCACTATCAGGTACCGGGACAACAATATCGGCTTCGACGCCGGTTTCGCGCGCAAGTTGTGCGCCGAACTTTTTGCGACTTTCATAGACACTTTTGCCAAAAACAATGCTGTCTGGACGTGAAAAGTACACATGTTCAAAAACACAGTGCGCCGTACGATTCACTTGTTTTGAAAAGGGGCTTTCATATTTTTCAGAATGCTCACCTTGTTCATCGACCCACCAAATTTCACCAGGTTCGATTTCACGAATATATTTTGCACCAATCAAATCAAAGGCACAGGTTTCAGACGCCACAACAAAGGCTCGTCCACCATCTTCATTTTCTTTGTGACCCAAAACTAAGGGTCTAAAACCATAGGGGTCACGTATTGCCACCATTTTATTGTGCGACAAAATAACAAAACTAAAGGCACCATCCAAAGTCTTAACGCTATCACGCACAGCCTCGACCAGATCATTGGAAGGATTGCGTGAAATCATATGCAATAAAGTTTCAGTGTCATTGGTGCCGTGAAAAATAGCACCCTTTGATTTAAGATTTTCACGTATCTTAGCATTGTTAACGATGTTTCCGTTATGAGCAACCGCCACAGGTCCGTTATAGAGTTGCGCCGTCAAAGGCTGCGCATTCATCAAATTATTTCCGCCCGTCGTTGAATAACGAACATGACCAATACTGACCCGACCCACAAGACGCTTGAGTTCTTCTTCCGGAAAGACATCCCCCACAAGACCTAATCCCTTGTGGATATTATGCTCTCCGTTATGCAAAGCCACAATTCCCGCAGATTCCTGTCCGCGATGCTGCATGGCATAGAGTCCTAAATAGGCTAAGCGCGCGGCTTCTTCGTGATTCCAAATCCCAAATACACCGCACTCTTCACGCCATGAATGCTTCATAAGAGGCTCCATATTTTTTAAGAACATCTTTTTTATCGACACTCAAATCCCTGCGCATTTGCATATTGCCCGTACCAACTAGTCCAATCCACTGAAGCTGCATTTGCGGCGTCGCTAATTTTTTCCATCCCTTTTCAAAGTCTTCTTTGAAACGAGTCGGCACCGATACAACAACTTCATAAAGATCTTCACGGAAAAAATCCGAATCTTTCATCGTATCTAGTGTTGGACTGTGCGAATGAAAGGCAAAATCACCAAGTGACATCATAGCTAAAGTATTTGCCAAGCCGCCACGACCAATGGCCTTACTAGCAGAATAGTATTTTGAAAGCTCTAAATTTAGACTTACAAAATCTTTTGCAGCTTTTGGATCAAATTCACCAGCAAAACCCAAATCGATATTACTTCCAACAAAAGATTTCACCATCGGAAGTCTCAACCAGTAAACCAAATCTGCCTCTGCGGTGAACTGATCAAACGGAATATTTTCAATTTGATCACGTAATCCAACCAAGCCAGTGGCCGGGGTTGACGTGATACCCTTACCCAAGGTTTCATTGTAAAAACTCACATTGCCACTGATGACAGGTGCATCTAA
>JANNCH010000651.1:0-4738 GCA_031386315.1 Pseudobdellovibrionaceae bacterium | reverse complement strand
GGCGGGGTGTCTTACATCACAGTACCAAATTATAAAGTCATTGGCGAGTACGGTTCACTTAGCTATGATTTAGCGACAGTTTATAATATCAAAACAAGTCCCTATGCTATTGGCTTAGATCTATCACTTAGTTACTTCTTGTATGATCGCGATTACATAGCTTCAGACCGCAGTGCTTCTAGAAACAGCGTCGCACTTTATCCGAATTTTAAATATAACTTTTCAGACAAAACAAGCATGAACACCTCGTTGAACATTAGTTTTGCAAATCCACGCTCTCGTGCAGATGAATGGGCATTGTTGCCGAAAACAATTTCACAACGTTTTGGTGTTGGCTATGCATACACACGTGATATCTATCTTTCACCTTATGTGAACTTTTTCCCGGACAAACTTTCTTTGGATAGAACAACTATCAATTTTTCGACAGTATTCTCTTTACTGTAGGCAAAAAAACATCGGGAGCGCGATTTTCTCGTGCTCCCGATGTTAGCTAAACTTGAGTGAAGATAAAATTAAAACAGCTTCGTTGCTTTAACAGTGTTCTTGAAGCCGGTCGCCTCTTCAGGTGTTAAAGTGGTTTTCCAATAAAATTGAGACTCGTCTGATTCAATAAAAACAATCGCACTATAATAGGTCTTTTGACCCTGTTCGTTGATGAACTCACAGATGCCGCTCAAAGAGTCCTCAGCAACTGTAAGAATCGCTGTGCAAGCTTTTTCAAACTTTAATTTGAATAACTGATCTTTGTCTTGATAGACATGTCCTGCATGGTGCAGACCTTTTGAATCTGCAGTTCCATAACCACCCAGTAAGCGTTCTATAACAGAAGCTGAAGCGAACAGGGGGGTAAGGGTAATCAGCATGAACAAATATTTTTTCATTTTTTAAATCCTTTTGTCGTTGATGCCACTTAATTTTTTGTCATTTTCTTCTTTGTCTAAAATTGTATAGTTATAAAGCAATGTCCCGCTGAGCTGCTTTTCTAAAAGTTTTTTCATCGTGTCAGGTGAAACCGCTGGGCAACCTTGACTACGACCTAACCAGCCATATTTTTTGATCCATGCAGTTGTTGCGTACTTTGCTGCGTGAACAACGACGTCTTTATCTCGGGCTTCTGAATTGCGGTCTTCTAAACCGTCCAGTCGATATGAAAGACCGTGTTGTCCTCTGTAGACTTCACTGAACTTGTGAAATCCCGGCGTCGTTTTATTAGAGTTAATTTTATTTGATCTGCTAAAGTTAGTTGCTTTCAATCCTCCTGTGCGAGCGCCGTGAGCCGCCAACGATTTTTGCATTTCACCGCTTTCAAGATTCAGCAAAAACATTCTTTGCTCGGTCGAAGGGGCGGTGAAATCGATCACTGTCATGTACTCGTGATTTGTGATGCGACCTTCTTTGTCGTGTTCTATATAGTAGATAGCTTTTTTCAGTGCATCGTAAGGGACACCTTCTTCAAGCCAGTCCTTAATATACTCTCTGTTGACCTTAATAGGTTGATCGCTAACAGGACGTTCTTTTTTCTGCTCGATTTCTTGTTCAATTTGTTCGGGTGTTTTGCCCTCTTTGATTAATTTATCGTAGATGAGCAAGAGGGCAGTGCCAAGCAGCGAGGTGTAAAGTGCACCTCGGACAGCCAGATTCAAATCTTTGTTTGCCGTAGTTAAAGTTGTTGCTGTATGGCCTGTATTTGCCGTGCAGTTCACTGTTATGGCAGCGACAACAGAAAAAAGAGCTAACTTTGTAGACATGTTTGACCTCATATAAACAACAGACGTTCATTTGCGATATACATGACAGAGCAAAAAGAA
The DNA here is from genome assembly GCA_031386315.1 of Pseudobdellovibrionaceae bacterium. Lineage (GTDB taxonomy): Bacteria > Bdellovibrionota > Bdellovibrionia > Bdellovibrionales > Bdellovibrionaceae > JANNCH01. The sequence continues at coordinate 2,927 of JANNCH010000651.1, read as the reverse complement.
AACCGTCTTTATTTTGGTCCATAGGCATTTGTATTGGATTTGAATAGAGTGGCTCTGTGATTAGTTCAAAGCTGCGCCAGAAATGTCAGTGTTGAGTTGAGGTGTTGCTAGTTAAGCTGAGCGAGTTCTAATAATTGCTCTACTATCAAGCCCTTATGGGTGATGTGCAGAAAGTGCGTGGATACATCAATGGGCAGGATTTCCACGCATTTTAAGCGCTTCAAGCGGACTAACGCTTCAGCGCTAATGCCGCTAAACTCTTTGGATTTTAAGATTTTAAAGCGAGTTTTTTGACGCTCAAGCACCGAGTCCATTTTTTCAAAGGCTTCAAATTGATAATTCAGGGACTGACGTTGCAGAGTGATTTCTAGGTTCGCCATGCCGTTTTTCCAACGTCCCGGTAGTTTTTGATCAGGGTATGAAACCTGACTTTGGATGAGTGTACGCAGACTGCGATCTTTAATGGTTTCTTGCAAATATTTTTTCACATCAGCCCAGGGCAAATGCAAAGGAGTTTTATCCACGGCCTCGTGAATAAACTGAAAAAGCTCAGTATCACTAAAAGGATCCGGCGAGATATCTGTGATCAAAGCCCCTTGAATCATCTGCGGAAATTTACACGAAAAATCGTAAACGATCTTTCCGCCAATGCTGATGCCGATAAAATAGGCAGACCGGATATTATTTTTTTTCAAAAATTCTGCGATATCATCCGCGCTGGACTTAAATTCTAGATCTTGCATTGAATCAACACTGAGGTTAAGGCCTTCTTGCTCGCGTCTTTGATAGTTGGGATCTTGAATAATGATATGAAATTTTTCAAGCAACGGGTCCACAATAGAATTAAAATCTTCAGCACCGCCCAAGAGACCGGGAATACAAACAACTGTGGGGGCGGGAAGTGATTTTCCCATGGTGCGAAAATACATGGGACCTTCTTAGCTGCTAAGGGTTTTTCCACCGTCGATAACTATTGTCTGACCCACAATTTGCGCTGCCACGGGACTGCATAAAAACAAAGCTACTTCAGCCACATCTTCTGCCGTTGTCAGTCGCCCCGTGGGCGTCGCTTCAACCGTTCTCTGAAGACGGGCGTCTTTATCTGGAAAAGCCTCCACCGCATCTGTTAGTACAAGACCAGGGCATATGCAATTCACACTGATGCCTTGCGGAGCTAGTTCAAAAGCATAATGTCTAAACAAAGATTCCAATGCCCCTTTGCTAGAGCCCACGGCCGCATAATACGGAATCACACGAGTGCTTCCAGAAGAGGTCACGCCGATGATACGGCCCCCTTGTGGCATTAAATCTAACAAGGCTTGAATCAACTGATGTATCGCAAAAACATTGATATCGAATGTCCAAGTCATATGTTTCAGTGTGAGGTCCATGGCCTTGCGGTGGACTCCGCTGGCTGCGCAATGAATGATGCAATCCACGCGGCTAACTTTGCTGCGAATTTCATCGACAAGGGCTTTGAACTTTTCAGGTTGGGTCAAATCACCGCGAATGGTTTCGACCAGTAAGTTTTCTTTTTTTGCTAGATCTTCCAGTTCTTGAGCTGAGCTGCGGTCGCGACCGTACAAGGCGAATACTCTGTAGCCTTTGCGTGCAAATTCTAAACTGATGGCGCGACCAATACCACGGGTTCCACCGGTAACAATGGCAACTTGAGATGATATCATGATTGAGAATCTCCTAATGAGCGGCCACCATCGATGGGGATGACAGTTCCAGTAATATAGCTAGCTTCACTCGAGCACAAAAAGGCCGCCAAGGCGCCGACTTCAGAGGCTTGGCCAAGGCGACCAGCTGGGATACGTGAACGTATGCCATCACTGGCTTCAATTTTTTCTATCAGTTGTTTTGTCATGGGTGTTTCGATCAATCCCGGGGCGATCGAATTCACTGTGACGCCTCTGTGGGCTACTTCAAGGGCCAGGGTGCGCGAGAAAGCTTCAATGCCTGCCTTTGCCGCCGCATAATTGCTTTGACCACGTTTTGCATAGAAGCTGCTGATAGAGCTGAGTGAAATAATGCGACCCCATTTATCTTTGTACATACTCTTAAGTGCCAATTGGCTCAAGGCCATGGTTGCAATAAGATGTTCATCGATAATTTGTTTGTACTGCTCAAAATCTGCCGAAAGAAAAAGACCGTCATGAAGGCGTCCTGCAGAATTCACCAAGACAGAGGGATTGCATGTCATCGCTTCAGTCACCTGTTGAAAAAGCTGTGCACAATCCGGTTGCGAAGATAATTTTTGTTTGAATAGACGAACTTTAAGGTCCGGAAATTCATTTTGAATTTCAGACAAAGCTTTTTGAGCCTTTTCATCGTCAGCAGCATAGTTCAAGGCTAAATCAAAATGGGGGGCCAGGGCTTTGGCAATTCCAAAACCAATACCAGAAGTACCACCTGTGATAAGCGCTAATTTTTTACTCATGCATTTTCTTTCGAAAAAACCACGCAGGTATTCTGGCCACCAAAGCCAAAGCTATTACTCAAAATATGATCCACCTTCAATGCGCGTGAAACATTCGGCACATAATCCAGATCACATTCAGGATCTGGTTCATTGTAATTGATTGTGGGTGATACCTTTTGTTGTTTTAGCATCATCAAGCAGGCGATGGCTTCGATGGCACTGGCAGCAATTGTCGAGTGACCAATCTGAGATTTGATTGAGCTCACCGGAATATTGTAGGCTTGTTGGCCGAATAATTTTTTAATTGCAAGTGTTTCCAGGCGATCATTCAATGGGGTCGAAGTCCCATGGGCATTGATATAATTGATTTGTTCTGTTTTTAGCTTGGCTGTTGAAAGGGCTTCTTTCATGGCTTGAAAAACGGATTCACCGTCCTCACGCCCATCGGTCAAACGGTAAGCATCACTGGTGCAGCCGTAGCCAGAAACAACGCCAAAAA
>JANNCH010000335.1:0-5250 GCA_031386315.1 Pseudobdellovibrionaceae bacterium | reverse complement strand
AACATCGTTAGAAAATGACCCCAAGACTTGACCGTTGCTTAAGCGTAAGAGCACTTCTTTGTACGCGACTGTGTTCCCACACGGCATGATCGAATCCACCGGAACATAGGCCGGAGTCTGCGCACTTTCGCCGTTACAAATATTTACTGACTGCTGCATAGGCGCTGCAATATCATAGATTCCGTTGTCGTTAATGTCTTGAGCTAACAGTAATGTCGTACCACCGGCAGCACACATATCTGTTGTAGCGGCCACAGTCTTCACAACAAAACTATGCCCCGCACTGCCCGTTGCGCCTGTAGCACCAGTTGAGCCCGTGGCACCATCAGAACCTTTTTCACCATCGCAAAGTACTTGGGCCTGCGTGATTTCAGAAGCATCCAAATTTGCATTTGAATTTTGATCTAAGCCCAAGCTCACTTGCAGACCCGAACCAGCAGCGCAAGCAAAAAGACCGATAGCCACACGGTTCACCGCAAAAACTGTTGATAGTCCATTGTTACCAGCCACGCCGTTAGCGCCGTTCGAACCATTATTGCCATTGCAAACAACTTGCGTGCTGATCACCCTTTCATCCACATCTTTGAAACCATTTTTATTTTCATCTAAAAAGATAGCATAAACACTGCCGCCATTCGTACACTGGGTACCCGTCGCAGATCCAACATCGATCCCCTGGGGTGATGAAATGGCTTGGGCAGAGTCAGCACCCGTTTCTTTTGCAAAGTCGTAGTCACTTCCCGAGCAGCCCGTTAAAAATGATATCGTGAGATAGGAAAGAAAAACCAATAGGACACGCATCGGGAGCCTCCGTATAGACATAGGACGTTGCAAAATTCGCAAGCGGTTAAAAAATCTTGATAGTGGTTTGGTTGGCGCAGGCATCCCAAGACATGATCGGAAGGGACGTCTTATGATGTTATTGGCTATTTAGATGAGATGAACTGAATCCCGACGTCTTGAACTTCTTTTTTAGCGTCCCAAGCAATCCAGCGCACTTGCCCTTGCAAGGATTTAAAATCGCCGTCTTTATCGCGAAAGGTAATATCTACGAACTCTTTCGGTTTATAAAACGGCGCCTTCACTTGCACACACGAGCCTTGCATCGATACATTTTCGATCGAACCCGCAAGAATAGGCTTAAAGCTTGAACTGTGACCCGATGGCAACATACTCGGTCCAATCAGAGCACTGGTCGGAAGGTTCTCGCGTCGATCGCAGCGCAGATTGAACTCTTTGCCTTCTAAGTATCTTGTTATATTCGAAAGTAAACTTTGCTCTTCTGTTTTCCAAAGAATGATAAAGTTTTTATTCCCCTTCAAACGCACTTTCATTGTATTTGATAACTCACTCACCACAAAGATTGTCTGCGTATTTTTCACAGCCTTCTGAATAGATGTATATAGATCAAAATGTTTCATTTCTAAGAATGGCACATAGACAACTATGATTTTTTCACTCGCATCACTTTTAAGTAGATGGCGAAAGTCATAGAGATTGTCCACGAGTGTACTTGAAAAAGCTTGATGCTCTTTGATCTCTGTCGGAATGGCTCGGATACCGGTAATATAGATTTGTGTTTTCATTTGTTCGTTCCCCCTGCCTGCATGTAAAGCAAGGGTTCGGCCAACGCGTCGACTGTCTATGATGGCGCTGATATGCAAATCTCTAGACAGCTGTCTAACTTATGCTAACAGCGTAGCGATTTAAATGGAGCTGGGCATTTTTATAACACCTACTAGTGTTTTTTAGCTGTCTCATATAGAGGCATTACTTTGGGTAGCAGTCTGGCGATGTCTTTCATACGCTTGTCATCGGCTGGATGTGTGCTGAGCATTGCTGGTGGTTTTGAGCCCCCACTGAGCTTACTCATTTTGCTCCAAAGGCTAATGGCTTCATTAGGATTGTATCCTGCACGGGCCATGATTTCGACACCGATATCATCGGCCTCGGATTCTTGACCACGGCTGTGAGGCAATGAAACGGCCACCGCTGCAGCCTGCGAAGCCAGCCCTGCGTACTTAGGATCTAGTGTTCCAGTCATCATAGCAATTTGCAAAGCCCCGTTTTTGAGCAATTCTTCTGACATACGTTCACGACCATGCTCGCGCAAGGCGTGGGCGATTTCGTGCCCCATGACGGCCGCAATTTCACCGTCTGTCATATTCAATTTTTCTATGATGCCACTATAGAACATGATTTTGCCACCAGGCATATATATTGTCTTTGCTTCGTGGATTTTTTATGCATTGGTGACGTCATCTGTATTTGTTTTTCGTCGTACCCATGCCCATGTTGAAAGACCCTATAAAACTTTTGGTTATCCAGTGGTTCCAATAATATTTTTAGTGTCTGCCGTATTGTTATTGATCAATACACTATGGACGAGCCCACAAGAGTCGCTGTGGGGATTGATCATCATAGCCTTAGGGGTGCCATTTTATTATTTACATAAAAAGCTAATTTAGCAAAAATTTTTCGTCTGCGGATCACTGTCGAATCTGCAGGTACGCTATTTTACACTGATTTCACCATGGCTGATCAGCACGATCTTAGTACGAGGTGTGATTGCCTTCTGTGGAATGACTTGGATACTTGTGGGTCTCGTGGGTCTATTGCTTCTTCGTGAAATGTGCTGATAAAAGTGTCTTAGCCAAACCCTGACTTGACCTTTTCGCTACAATCTATGGGAATGCTATTTGGGGGTAAAATTGAAAAATTTAATCTTATGTATATGTTTAGGGCTTGTTTCGATTGCAAAGGCAGACACATGGCCAGGAGCAAAACCCAAATTAGTCGTTTTGGTAGTCATTGATCAGTTTCGTGCGGATTACCTATCTAGATTTAAAAATAAATTCAGTGAAAACGGCTTTAAAGCTTTGATAGCGGATGGTGCGTATTTCCCATTCGGTGAATATGATGTGATGCAATCCATGACGGCGCCAGGACATGCCACGGTTCTAACGGGCGCATATCCCTATCAAATGGGTATACCGCTCAATGAATGGTATGATCAGAAATCAAAATCAGTTCAGTACTGTGTAGACGACAGCAGCGTCAAGATGGTAGGTGGATTGCAGGGAGAGGGCGATGGTCGTTCACCTAAAAATTTATTAGGTACGACAGTGGGTGATGAGCTTAAGAATGCAGACATTCCAACGCGAGTCTATTCAATCGCTCTGAAGGATCGTGCAGCTATTTTAATGGGCGGGCATCGTGCCGATTTAGCAATGTGGTACGAAAATAAATCCAGTCAATGGGTGTCGAGCGATTATTACTTAAAAGATCGAATCGTTCCAGCTTGGATGAAAGATCTCAATTCGAAAACAACAGAAAAGTGCAATACCACACAGGTTTGTGGGATCAATCTGACGGTGCAGGCGGCACAAGCTGCCATCGAAAAATTAAAGTTAGGATCTGAGAAAACAACGGATGTTTTAGCCATTAGTTTTTCAAGCCATGACTTTGCGGGACATATGTATGGGCCCAACGCACCAGAGATGGAATTGATGACCTTAGCTGAAGATAAGGCCATCGAGAATTTGCGTATGACAATTCAGAATAAAGTTCCAGGCGGTCTAAAAGATGTGATCTTTATTCTGACGGGGGACCATGGAATTCCACCGAGTGGCGACTATTTGAAAAATACTGGTATTGATTTTGGTGCCATTGACGAAGAAAATCTTGTCTTAGAGATTGATAAGAGTCTTTCTAAAAAATTTGGTTCTGCTAAAACATCTAAATGGATCAACTTTGTAAGTGATTTCAATTTTTATTTAGATGAAAACTTATTGCGTGATAAAAAATTAAAATCTGCTGATGTGGAAAATGAAGTAAAAATAATTTTATCGAAACAAAGTGGCTTTGCACATGTCATCACAAAATCCGAAGTTGAAAAACGACAATTGCCCCCAGGTATGTTCGAACGACAAATTTTAAAAACATTTTATGCGGGACGCAGTGGGCATGTGATTGCTCTACCAAAGGCTTTTTATACCAATGTGTCCCACAATCATGTAACTCATATGACAAGTTATACTTATGATCGAAGTGTCCCTATTGTTTTTTCAGGGATGGGCATTCGCAAGGGGACCTATGCCGAAAAGGCTGAAGTGGTTGACATCGCGCCCACTCTGTCGTTTTTGTTAGGTGTTCTGCCACCTGCTCTGAATGAAGGACGTGTTTTGAAAGAGATTCTAAAGGACGTTGTACATTGAAAAATTACATGGATTGATAAGACTTTAAATAAAAATGAACTCATCGGTCGTTTTTTGTTTCACAAGGACAGCCAGTTTTATATTTGCGAACTTCATTTGCGAAAATCTTTACTCAAACCACGACACAGATTTTTTTGGATCATAATTTGGTTGTACTGAACTTAGAATAAGCATGTCTTAACTGATCCAAGCCGACTTCGGCATCGCCCTTGGCAACCTCTGAAAGCTCTTTCATTTCTTCAAAAGCCCTTAAGACATTGCGAAATGTGATCGCCTTGTTTGCATATTCAAGACCTTTTTTGAAATGCTCTGGCGTACGCACAAACCCATCATTCCAACTTCTGCAAGATTTTTAATTTGTGGCCAAAAATTTTCTTGGATTGGATCAGCCATGACTTGCTCGCAAATTATATTTCGTGAATGACAAGTTTTGGGTCCACTCGGTATTGCGGGCCGAATATTCCAGCGGGATCAGCGACACCCACGCTGATGACCATGACGACATGGGCACTACGACCAAGACCCAATATTGTTTTGACACGAACTTCATCAAAACCTTCCATGGGACAACTAGCATAGCCTTGGGCTGCAATAGCTAGCATAAAGTTTTCACAGGCAAGCGCCGCCGATTTTGTGACAACTTCAAAAAGATCTTTTTTAAATAGTGGACCGCGAGCGATGGGTCTGAAAAAGCCGATACCCGTCAGCAGAATCCACTTAAGCACACCTAAGATTCCGAAGGGATCTTGAACATAGAGCATGGGAATGATTTTGTAATAGTAGGTGTGTAAATCCTTTGGAAGTTCGCCATGGCCAGCGATTTGTTTTGTGACAATATCACGATTGCGCTTCCAGGTGTCTACGCGTGAAACAGCGACGACAAGATGATTGGCCGTTCTGGCTGTACCTTGAAATAAACAGGCAGCAACAAGTTTGTTTTTATTTTCAGATGATTTCACCCAGAAAAAATCCCAGGCTTGTAGGTTCGACGAGTTGGGGGCGATGACTGCGGCATCCAAAGCTTTTTGAATCA
>JANNCH010000632.1:0-1751 GCA_031386315.1 Pseudobdellovibrionaceae bacterium | reverse complement strand
TAACGGTCACGTAGTTGCCATCCAGAACAACACCCTTGCCAGATTCAACAGCATTCGAGACATCAATTGCCACGGCCAGCTCAATGCTGCTAGGCATGTATTTCAAGACTTGCAGCAAGGGAATTTTGCGTGCGTACATTTCGGGATTTTGAAAGCTGTAGTGCTTGCCGCCCACTTTGTTGTAGTGATCGCGGTGAGCCCATATTTTTTCCATCGGCCACACTTCAATAATTGGCCACTCGGAATCACGAACCCGGCCAACGGCGTACACGTACAGCAAGTCATCGGGGTTGCCCAAGCTGCGGCCAGGCTTGTGGGTAATAAATGGCCGGTCGCCCATCGCGTAATCGAATTCGTCACCGACAAAAACAGCACCAGTCCACACCGACGACCGACCCGAGCGGTTTGCAATGTCAACAATGCCCTTCCAGCCAGGCACAAACGTGCAAGTGGTTTTGTACGGTATCAAGTAGCCTTGACCGTTCACACCGGGCTCAAGCCCCATTTGCGCGGCCACCATGATTGAACCTGCGATGCTTTCGTGAGTGCATTTTTGAAGCGCTGGGTTGGTACTGAACGCCGTCAGGGTCAACCGCGTCATGCGGTCTGCATTCATGTGCTTGGGCAAAGCCAAGGCCATTTGACCTTTGAGCTTGCCCATAAAAACAGATAATTCGGCAACCGGATTTGGTTTGCGCTCGGTGGAAACTTGGTTCATAGTCTTCTTTCAGTAAATTAAAAGTGGCGAGCCACGTAAATAACAGCAGCCCAAAATGTCAAGCCGCTTGCAATCGCAAGAAACCATGCGGCAAACTTCGTGAGGCTGTAGGTGTACCGGGCACGGGTAATGCCGTAGTCAGGCTCAAACGTCTTTGGCCAAGCTGGCAGCGGCTGGCCTTTGGTAATTACGTTGCCGCCGTTACCAGTGGTCAACGAGCTGCAGCTGCGGCCCTGATTGCATCGGCCATTGCATGGTGGGCAAGTGGCCTTGCAGGTTTGCAGACATGCAGATGGCGTGGCGCATGCAGCGTCTTTGATTTCGCAATAGATGGCTGTGCTCATTTGGCTGGCCTCGCTGAAATGCTTGCTGCAGTCGGGAAGATGTCAAAGCCCAGCACAACGGCATGGCTTGAGCTGGTGGCCAGAACGGTGATGCTGCCTTGGCTAGTGCGGATGGTGTAAGACCTCATACCGGCCACCCTTCCAGCCGCATAAGCCGGTTCTGCTTGAACTGCTCTTCGAGTGCCGCACGATCACGGCGGCGTGCTTCTTGCGCGTCTTCAAAAGTTGCGTATTGAAGGCCGTTATGCCGTGAACCGTAGGGCGCAACGAACGGGGCAAGTGCGCCTGCAATCGTCGGGTGAAGGCTGTCAAGCATGGCGCGCTGCGCTTGCTCTTCAGGGGTGAGTAGTCGGATGCTGTGGGTCATGTCAATCTCCAAAATAGTTAAACCACAAAGCGGTGTTTGAAGCAGGCCGGACGCTAACCCGGCGATGTGTTTAACAGGCTGGCCTCGCGGCTCTCAGGTCTGTTTAGGCCACCTACCTGCCTAGTTCTCACGGGGACTCTTTATCGGCTCCCGGACGCCTAGCGTTTCTTCGATTTACAACGCCGCTGCTTCACACATCGCTCTAACCTCGCTACAAAACATCGGTGAACTTCACCTAGAGCACCCCGCCGCCAGCTTTTGGGATTTACTGCCGCTCGGATCAGCTTTTGCAGCTCTTGTCGTTTTGTTTGCGATGTAATGA
>JANNCH010000612.1:0-14132 GCA_031386315.1 Pseudobdellovibrionaceae bacterium | reverse complement strand
TTGCAAATTGCACAGGTACAATTAATTTGAATGGCACTTGTATCCAGTCAACACCACCCTATATGCGTGTCAGACTTGGTATGGCCCAATCCCCAGAAGGTCGTGGGGTCTTTGCACCGATGACAGTTCTTGAAAATTTAGAAATGGGCGCCTATTCACGCAATGATAAAGTTGAAATTAAAAAAGATCTTGAAATGTGTTTTGGTCTTTTTCCGCGTCTGCGCGAAAGACAATGGCAAGCCTCGGGCACACTCTCTGGAGGCGAACAGCAAATGCTTGCAATCTGTCGTGCATTGATGTCTCGTCCAAAGTTATTGCTTTTAGATGAACCTTCATTGGGCCTTGCGCCACTCATTGTATTGCAGATTTTTGAAATCATCAAAAAACTCAACTCAGAAGGCATGACTATTTTATTAGTAGAACAAAATGCCCGCATGGCGCTCAAAGTTTCACACCGCGCCTATGTTTTAGAGACCGGCTTAGTCTGCCTTGAAGGCAAAGGCTCAGACCTTTTAAACAATGACGAAGTTCGTAGATCTTATTTAGGCGTTTAACTAATGACACTGCCTGGGTGTTTGAACTTTATCAAAAACTCTGTGCCGTGTCCTTCGTAAATGGGACTGATCACATTCACCACGCCACTATGAGCCTCAACAACGGCTTTCACAAAAGTAAGCCCCAAACCCATTCCGTGCTCAGAACGGCTTTTGTCACCACGATAAAGGCGGTTCCAGATAAGGCCTTGCTCTTTTTCAGGAATTCCTAAGCCACTGTCGCGGACAGATAGAACCACATGCTTATCGGTGCGATAAGTTTCGATGACAACCTCGCCACCTTCAGGTGAGTACTTATGTGCATTATCTAAAAGATTCGCGATCACTCGGCGAATAAGATTGGGGTCCAAATAGGCCGCATCGCTTTTAATAAGAATTTGTTTTACGGTGATATTTTTTTCTTCAAAGGCGATTTCATATAGATCCATCATTTCGCATACCATTTCACCCAATGATTTCGGTTGGTACTTAATGTTAATACTACGATTTTCGGCTTCTGCAATTTGCGTGAGGTTATCTAAGAACTTCAGAATGCGATCTGAATTTTCGTAACAGCTCTGCAGAGCTTCGCGTAGCACTTCACTGTCATCATCATCACTCTGCAGGGCAATTTCGGCACGGCCACGAAGGCGTGTTACGGGTGTACGAATATCATGGGCCAAATGATCAAAAGCTTCTGTGATACTAGAAACTAATTTTGAAATTTTATCCAATAAATGATTGAAAGAAAATTGCAGCTCGCTAATTTCTGCATCTGTAGACTTTACTGAAACACGATCAGACAAAGACCCGTTTTCTAAATTTTTGACCCCAACAATAAATGATCGCATGGGTTGCATGGCCCTGTTTGCCAATAAATGAGCAACAAAGGTCGAAAGCAAAATGACGATTCCTGTGCCCCACGCGAAAAAATAGCAAAGATTATCTAAGAATTGCTCTTTAAGGGGGCTCTCAGCCAGAGTACGGCTGATGCTGAAATAAAGAGAAGTGAATATGACCAAGATGCTGCAGATAAGCACGAGGGCATATACTGCAGTGAGCTTGGTGGTGATGCGAAAAACGCGACTATTGGGTTGATGAAGACTTGAGGGCATATCCTACACCACGCACTGTATAGATGAGTCGTGTCGGGAAGTCTTTTTCCAGCTTGTTGCGCAAACGACAAACAAGCACGTCAACGATATTGGTTTGTGGGTCAAAATCATAATTCCAAACATGCTTTAGAATCATAGATTTGCCAATAATTTTGTTTGGGTTACTCATAAACAAATCAAGCAAAATGAATTCACGCTCTTGAAGATCTATGCAGCGCTCTGCACGCACAACTTCACGCGTGATACGATTCAGTTTAATGTCCGCAAAATTAAGCATCGTCACTTCAGAAGTTCTTTGTGAGCGCTTCATCAGGTTTTGCACTCGTACTTGAAGTTCGGCCATGGCGAAAGGTTTCGTCATGTAATCATCACCACCCAACTGAATACCGCGAAGTCTGTCATCTAACTCGCGAAGTGCACTCAAAATCAGAGTGGAGGTATTAACCCCTTTGGCACGAAGGCTTTCAAGGAATGTAAAGCCGTCCATCTCAGGGACCATCATATCCAGAACGATAATATCGTAAGGATTGTTCATGGCCTTTTCAAAGCCAGTTTTACCGTTATACTCAACATCAACCTCACCGCCGAGCTCTTTCAAACCCTCGTGAACGATTGATGCAATTTCTCTGTCGTCTTCAACTACTAAGCATTTCATAAATAGCAATGTGACCTTTGGTCACAAAGAAAACAAGTACTTTCTAGTCCAAATAAACTCAATTTGAGTTACAATTTTTTAATTTTTGTTTTCAACAACTTCCCAGTCATCTTTCTTCTGCAAAAAGACCTTCTCTTCACGAGATTGGCTCTCAGCAAGGTTTTTAGGCGATACACTTACGACTTTCAGAGTCACTACTGCCTGCGTATCCGAGGTCTTCTCCAAATTCACAACATCAATCTTAGTTTGAGCCTTAATCTGCTTAGCCAAAACCTGATCCGTCATTTTCGCCAACTCACCATCAAAAGCCAAAATCGAATGTCGAAGCGCAATATTTTTAAGCCCCAAATCCTGCATAGCAGTACACCCAACAAAAAATAAAACCGAAACCAAAACAAAAAAAATCTTCATAAAAAACACCATCCAAAAAAAGTACAACGTTAACATGGAGTTTTTATTTTACGTTATTATCTTTTCAGTTGAATGACTTCGTTCAGCAATTCATCTGTCGTCGTGATTGTCTTAGCATTGGCTTGGAAACCACGTTGATTTTGAATCATATTCACGAATTCTGTCGCCAAATCCACTGTTGAACGCTCTAAAGATTTTGCGAACAATTTACCGCGGCCAGACGAACCAGGGGCACCCATTGAAGGTCCACCTGAATCTCTCGACTCTTTCAAACGATTGTTACCAACTTTGAACATCGCTTCTGGATTTTCGAATTTTGCCAAAGCAATCTGCGCTAAGTCAGCCGCTTGACCATTCGAGTACACCGCTGTCAACACACCTTCATCATTGAATGAAAGATTGCCGATTGTACCCGCAGCAGCACCATCTTGATTCCAGCTGATAAGATCTGAATTTTTACCATACTGTTTTGTTCCGTCGATACCTTTACCGCCAGATTTGATCGCATCACCGAAGTTCAATTTCACTTGTTGGTTTTGCAGAGCTCCACCTTTAAAATTGAAAGATGAATCAGTGATTTCTTGTGAATCCAATTTACCGTCAACTGTGAAAGTCAGTTTACCAGAAACGACCTGAGACATTTTACCTTCTTCGCCGCCATCCACTTCTTTGCCGTCAACCAAACCTTTGAATTCCCATTGTCTATCAGCCGTTTTATTGAAGAACATGCTGAGCAAATGTTTGTTACCTTGTGAATCGTACATCTCAACACCTGTTGAGTAATGTGAAGTTGAATATGGATCTTTCACATCGAATTTTTTTGTTGGTTCAACACGAGAATCTAAATTCAAATCGAATTTGATTTCTTTAGAAGCTTTCGCTGGAATCAAAGCGCGTGGAAATTTAATATCAGCTAATTTATTAAGAATGTTTCCTTTTTCATCTGTCTGGAAGCCTTGTACACGTTGGTTGTCATTGGTAACCAAAAAGCCTTCTCTATCAAAGTGGAAAGATCCGTCACGAGTGAATGATTCGCCGTCTGAACCTTTAACTTTGAAATAACCGTCTCCAGATACCGCAAGGTCAGTCGCTTTTTCAGTTGCATCCACGTTACCTTGAGAAAGGATTGGATTGACTGCACCGATTTTTACCCCACGACCGATCTGATTTCCGCCCAGGATACCTTTTAAATTTTTAGAAATAATATCTTGGAATTCTGCACGGCTTGCTTTGAAACCGATGGTGTTCGCATTTGCGATATTGTCCGAGATTACGCCCAAAGCTTCGCCTTGCGCAGTCATTCCCGATACACCCGTGTAAAGTGATGATAAAATACCCACTATGACCTCCATGTCATTCGACGCCTTCATTCGGAACGCGTCGTAATTGGAGGGCTCCCTCTACGAGGACCAGCCCTATTATTTAAATTTTCTAACCTAAAAGCGTCTCAAAAAATCCTGATCCTGCGTTGCTCAATCGGTCGGCTTGTGCGACATACAATCCGTATGCCTCCGCGCCTCTCTCACTCGCGCCTTGTCTCAGAATCTTTTGAGACAATTTTAAAGATCAACTATAATACGATCGTGCTGTCGATGTTCGTGAACACATTCTCTTTGAGTGCGCTCTTGTCCATCACCGTTACCACGGTCTTATTTTTTACGCTCACGATCAGTGCCGAATCATCCATCAGTATCAATGAATCCTTCGAACCTTTCGCTGCCGCTCTCCCAACCGCATCGTTGATTTTTGCGATGTCCTCGGGGCCATAACTGATCCCTCTGGTACGCATGCGCTCAACGGCATGATTTGAGAACTTCACATCTCCAAGATTCGGTGCTCCGCCTGCTTTCGCAGAAATCCCACCTAGCAACCCGGCATTTGGTACACCTTCAGTGCCACCAATTTTACCGAGAGTTTCTTGAAAGGATGCTCCCGTTCCAGCGATGGGTGTCTTCACCTTGATCGGCTGTTGCGGGGTCAAACTATCTAGAGTCTGTAGCTTCTTTAAGTCCATGACTTATTCTTTCCCTTCTAACATCTCTTTCGCTAGCTTGTTCATCATATCTCTAGACAACCCAACGTTGTCCATGACTTTTGATTTCGCTGCTGGCGCGGCCGACTCAGAAGGGGAAGAAGCTTTCGCCTCTGTGTTCCCTACATTCTTAGTATCACTCGCCGCAGCATCTTTTTTCAAGTCTAGAGAAGTAACATCTTTTATATTCTGGTCGTTGTTCTTAAGACTTGGGTCCGTTATCTGCTTCACGTCTCTCATACGAATGGTCTGATTACCGACCAATAGCACCGGTCCATCCGGTGTATAGTTGATTCCCGAGATCATTCCGTTGAAAGCCGTTTTCACAGCGACTTTCACGCCCGTTGCATTTTTTGCTTCGACAAAGAAATCATAATCGCCCGGTGGCATTTTTGTTCCTTTATCGTCTTCACCACTCCACGTGATTTTATTATCGCCTTGTTTCAGATTTTTCAAAGTGTATGTGCGAACAACTTCGCCGTCACCATTGCGCACTTTGATCTCTGTTTCAGAAGCGTCCATCGGCAGAGTGAAACGGAAGTCATGTTCTTTATCATTCACAGATCTAACTAATTTCGATGAATCCCCCGCAACAGACTTGCCAATAAGATTCAATGCCTGAAAATTTTCAACTGGCTTTTGACCATTTTTAATTTCAGTCATTGTCGTATTCATGTTCTGCATTTGCTCGAGGCTCGAAAAGTTCGCTAATTGCGCGGCCATCTCGTGCGACTTCAATGGATTCGTCGGATCTTGATTTTTCATCTGCGCCATCATCAGTTTAAAGAAAGCATCCTTATCCAGATTAGGGTTCCCAGCCGTGCGAGCTTTTTTGCTTGTATCGATATAATTGGGATCCACGATCCTATTCAGAACTTCCCCGACGTTTTCACCGCCGATCTTGTCCTTATCGTGTGCACTGACGGTATTAGCTGCATTATTGGTCGGCGTCGCCCCTTGGGTATTCCCAAACGCGTTCACTCCAATTTTTGTTCCTACAACAGTCATGCGTACTCCTTCTCTGAATTAAGCTACTAAGTTTAAACCTTGACCACGACCACTCACCGCACGGGTTTCTGCTTCGATGGGTTTCAAAGGATCTTTCTGTGCTTTCGCATAGCCTTTGAGATTTGCCATCTCTTGAAACGAGTCACGTTGTGATCTTGAACCGAAGTTCTCGTTGAACTGGTTCCAGAACTGACGTGCACTGTCTCTTTGTGCATCACCTTGGTTGTTCATCTGGTTGTTGGTCGCTGTATCTGCAGACACGTTATTTACGACGTCTACCTTTACATGATCCACCGATAATTTATGAGCAGCAAGACTGGTTTTCAGTTCAGCTAGACTGGACTCAATGGTCTTCTTAGCCTCTTCGGTTGTTGCCGACATCTGAACATTCACCTTACCGTCTTGAACCATTAATTTTAAATGGATCGGGCCCATTCCTTCCGGAGTCATTTGAACTTTAACCTCGCCCCCACCTTTTTTAATCAGGTATTGAGCCTGATTCATAAGCTGGCGAACATTGGTTTCATTTTCCGCTGGCGTTGCCACTTGCCCTGCGATTGCTGCTCCTGCCGCAAGGGTCGCCCCTTGTGCTGGCATAGCATCCACTTTCAATGGCATCGCCTGCGGATTCAAATCACTTAAACTTTTTAGCGCGTTCTTAAAGTCCGCTTTGTCTAAAAGTTTTTCTCCGACTTTTACTTTTTCATTTTGGCCTTCCAAATTTTTTGCAAACTCATTTCCAGCAGAATTTTCATTCTGTGCAAACGCTTGCCCCTCCGGAGCAGCCCCTTTCACAGGTGCCTCTGCTAAATTTGGTTGTCCGCTGATTTGTGGTCCCATCGGTTTCACAACGGCTGTTTCAGAATCTATTTCTTCAGATTCTTCACCACCAGCAGAAGCCGCTTTCATTTCAGCGAGTTTCGTCGCCAAAGCCGCCATCATCGCTGGGGTTGCGTTCTGTTCGAGCTGTCCGCGCATATGCGGTGGCAGTTCAAACTTCCCTTTGATTTGATCAGCGGAAGGCTTTGCGGCAGCCTGCGGAGCGATCTGCTCAGACAAACTGTCCTCTGCACCTTCATCGACCATCATGCGTGAAAGACTTTGTGATGAAACACCTTGCATCGGATTAGCCGCAACATCTGACATGGCCGCATCTTTCATCCAGAACTTCTGGTTGAGACGGTCTACTCCCATATTCATCATACTACGCTGATCAGTAGCTGTTTGTGCGCGTTGACGGAACTCATTACCCAAAGCTTGTCCACCATCCGCTGACATCATCGGTTGCTGCACAACCGACGCCGCCTGACTGAGTCCAATGAGTAGCGCTGCGTACATTGCCTGTGCTTTTTCTTGATCTTCAGGATCAAGACCCAGCTGTGCAATAACGGCATCCGCGGTCTCCTCAGGAGCCTTGCTTTGTGTTTCTTCGTCCAGGTTTGCGATTGCTTCCACAAGTCGTGTGGGAGGTATTTCGAATTCACTCTCAAATGAGTCCATGAAATTCTTTATCGCGTCTTCCCGGCTTACTGCCTTTTCTTTGCCCTTCTCTGCTTTCCCGTCTTTTGCGCTGACTTCTGAATCCTCTTTCTTGACGACCTCTGGTTTAGTTTCACCTTTTGGTTCTGCTTTCGCCTCTTTCTCGAGCGCCTTTGGCAGCTTGCCTTCTTTGGCAACGTCTCTCGGGGTTTCTTTCTCTTTAGAGCTCATTTGCTCTAAGGATTTCCCGAAGGATTCAGACCCAGCGTACTTTTGATCCCGCTCGAGCGGTTTCAAAGACGGCAACCCAGATATGGGTGGTCCGAGATTTAAATTTTGAATCAAACCAATTCCCTCCTTCCATGGATAGAATTATGATTTCGTACGTTTATATCCTGCAAATTTCTCTGAAAAAACCTGTGCCTTTTCAGACTTTAATAAATTCATTATGTCGGCGGCATTTTTCTTTTTCATTTTGCCTAAAATTTCCACCGCAAGATCCTCGTCCATGCTTTCAAAAATTTTTGCCGCCTGTGGCGCTTTCATATTTGAATACATCTGCACAAGGGTTTCTATTTTTTCTGCATCGACTTTCACACGATCTTCCAACATTGTGGAAATTCGCACACGCGCTTCTTCAAGCTCTTTCATTCTTTTTTCTAACTCGCCTTTTTGTGCCTGAAGTTCTTGCTCGACACGGTTGAGTTCTTCTTCACGAGCATCCAGCTCTTTTTTTCGCTCGGTCAACTTTTGCAAATGATCTAGATCCAAAGCTGATGGTGCCGCAACTTCAGGTTTTGCTTCACCTTCTGCAACTGTTGCATCAGTTTTTTTAGCTTCAGCCGCCTTTTTCTCGGGAGCAGCATTTTTAGGGGCAGCCTCTGCATGCGCAGTTCCTAGCAATGAGATCTCAATGTGTTTCACAATGCTTTCAACTTTTTCGTAGTTTTGGAAACCGGCGAAAGCAACTATCAAGCCAATAAATGAAATTCCAATCATCTTCCAAGGTGCTGAAGATTTTTTCTTTTTATTAACACGTTGAGGTTTAAAACCTGCACGAGCGCGCAATTCTCTTTCAAGAAGTTCTTCACTTGAAATGTCGAGTTTCAAACGCACGCCTTCAGGTTTTTTTGCAACCTTACGCGCATTTTTGAAAAACTGATCGTATCCACTCTTCATTTCATTTTCTCCGCATTTCTGCCGAAACGTAAAATACTTTGCTCGTCCGCTTCATTCTGCTCTTCAGTATTTCGCTCGAATTTATATTCTTCGAATTTTTTCTCTTTGAGCTTCTCTATTATCTTATAGTCAAGAGCGGCTTGCCGCAAAATTTCGCGCTTCTCCTCGACTATTTTTTCGAATTCCTGGATCTTGTGCTGTTGCTTGGCAATCCGAACGTCCTGTCCTTTTTTGAATTCATGGATCTGACTAAGGGCAGGTCCCTGGTGCCCGCCGGCCTTTTGCAGCTGTCCTACTCGTTGGTGTGACTCGTGTAAATCAACCTGCATTTTTTCTAATTTTTCGATTTCAGTATTCAGTTCTGCCTGTGCTTCCATAAAATCCTTCTGCGCAAGATCTTCGATAATCTTGCGGTGTTTAACCACACTTTGCAGAGGGAATTTGAATTTCATTTAAACTCCGTTAGGCATTAACTAAAATTTGCTGTAGCTGGCGCATTGTCTTTGTAAAATCAGAAGAGTCTTCAACATTCTGCTTGAGAAAATCATTCACGCCATCAATCACTTTGATCGCTTTGTCAATTTTCGGATTTGAACCTGGCTTGTAGGCGCCGATATTAATTAAATCTTCAGCTTCTTTATAGACTGCTAAAGTTTCACGTAACTTTTGCGCAAGTCTGACATGATCGGGCGTTGAAACTGCACGCATCACTCGACTTGAACTTTGATTCACATCAATAGCTGGGAAGTGTCCACGCTGTGCAAGCGAGCGACTGAGCACTATGTGGCCATCCACAATCGATCGCACCGAATCCCCGATGGGATCATTCATATCGTCACCCTCAACAAGTGTCGTGTAAAACCCTGTGATACTGCCTTCACCTTCGAAAGATCCGGCACGCTCTAACAATTTTGGCAAAGTAGCAAATACGCTGGGCGTATAGCCCTTTGAAGAGGGTGGCTCACCCATGCTAAGTCCGATTTCACGTTGGGCCATGGCAAAGCGAGTGATCGAATCCATCATCAATAGAACATTCTTACCTTGGCTAGAAAAATATTCAGCAATGGCTGTTGCCACATAGGCACCACGCATGCGAAGCAATGGACTTTGATCACTGGTCACACATACGACCACTGATTTTGCCATGCCCGTTTTGCCTAGATCATGTTCAATAAATTCACGCACCTCACGACCTCGTTCGCCGATCATTGCAATGACATTGACGTCTGCATTTGTGTAGCGGGCCATCATACCTAGTAAAACGGACTTACCTACACCTGAACCGGCCATAATTGCGACACGCTGGCCTTGGCCAACGGTTAATGCGCCATTAATAGCACGGACGCCTAAATCAAGTGGAGTGCGAATGGGGCGTCTTTGCAAGGGGTTACGAACTTCGCTATAAAGCGGAACCTCGCGAAAATTTTCTAGATCTTCTTTGCCATCTAAGGCTCGTCCCAATCCGTCAACTACGCGTCCAAGCATTTCTTCGCCCACACGAACAGTCGCAATTTGACGGGCCAGCAATATCTTAGCCCCCAAAGCCACTCCACGCATATCATTGAGCGTCATCATCAAAACATGCTTATCTTTAAACCCAACAACTTCAGCTAAAAATGAGCGATCCATACCAGTTGGAAAGATTTCAACAATGCTGCCCACGCTGGCGCCGGGCAAATAGCCCTTAATCAACATACCGTTGACCTCGGTCACCTTACCGCTATCACGTGTTAAGTGAGTCGAGTTGGTGATGTCTTCGTATTTATCAAGATTCAAAAGTAAATCGCTCATTAGCCTGCAATCTTGTCTTTAACTTTAGGTATACTTTCACTAAAGGCTGCCCATAACTGATCAATGCGCTGTTCGATACGCGCATCCACTTCGCCATAGTTTGTCTCGACGATGCAGCCACCAGGGGTTACATCCGGGCTTGAATCAATCGTGATTTTTTTCATAAATTCAAACTCACGACCCGTTTGTTTTTTGAGCTGTTCTAAAAAATCGAACTGCTCAGGCGCAACGCGCACGCGTACGTTTTCTTCATCCTGCGAAAGGTTCACAGCATCTTTAATAATTTGTGCCAAAGCCATACTATCTGTTTTCAATTCACTTTTTGCCAAACGAGTGGCAATTTGAAAAACCAGTTTAATTAAATGTGCTTCGTTCTGACTTTGCATTTCTTTTTTTAGATTACCAATCGCATTGAGCAAAGTATTTAAATGTTCCATGCTCTGCTTAATTTCACCAGCGGCTTTTGTAAAAGCATCATTGTGACCGTCTGCGCGGCCTAAGTCATAGGCTTCTTTGTAAGCACTCTCTTGTATCTCTTTTAGTTTTTCAAGAGCAGCAACCTCAATACGTTCTTCTAGATCAGAGGCCTCAATTTTATCGACACCCGTCTGAATTCGTACTGATTCGTTCATACGAAATCCAGAGCCAGAAACTTTTTCTTTCAAATACTCCAAGGCTTGAGTGGGCGTACCCAGATCAAATCTTGGAGGTATAAAATCAAGAACGGCTCTTTCGGTGTTGCCCTTTTGAACAACAGCGCGACTTGTCTGTGGATTACCCTTAGACCATTGCATCTTCTGAACCGCCTCTTGCAATTAAGATTTTGCCTTCGGCCTCTAAGCGACGAGCCGCATTGACAATCTCTTGCTGTGCACCCTCGACATCTGACAGACGTGAAGGTCCCATATTCGACAGATCTTCGCGCAACATTTCGGCCGCACGCTGAGAAATATTTTTGAATACTTTGACACGAATTTCTTCGGTGGCAGTTTTGAGTGCCAGCAGCAACTTGTCATTTGGGACTTCTTTGAGAAGTGCCTGGATTCCACGGTCGTCGATTTTGACGATATCGTCGAATACGAACATAAGTTTGCGAATTTCTTCTGCCAAAAGAGGATCTTTCTCTTCCAAGCGAGACATAATCGCGGTCTCTGTATTTTTGTCCATAACGTTGAGCATTTCGGCGACCGGCTGAACACCACCCAAAGAGGCCTGTTCAACAGTTGCAGTGTTCGACAATTGATTTTTCAACACACGATCGATTTCACCGATAAGCTCTGGATCCACATGATCCAGGTTAGCCATACGAAGTACAACTTCGGCTTGCAGCGTTTCTGGCAAACGTTTTAAGACCTCACCCTTTTTCTCGGGCTCTAAGTGAGCTAAAATAACAGCAACAGTCTGTGGATGTTCATTCACCAAGAAAGTCGCAAGAGATTTCGCGTCCACCATCTCAAGGGACTCAAGCGATTTAGAGCCGTTCCCAGTTAAGTTCAAGCCCCCAAGAATACCACGGGCCCTTTCTTCACCCAAAGCATCCACGATGGTTTCTTTGGCAGAAATTTGTTCCGAGAATATATAGTCTTCAGTTTCAGAAATCATTTCATAAAACTCTTCAAGTACGCGCTTGGTTACATGAACTGGTACGACACGCATTTTTGACATCTGATTGATCAATTTGCGAATATCTCCGTCATCCATACGACGTAGCAAAACTTTAATGGCATCTTTTCCAAGATAGTTAATTAGAATAGCTGCTTTATCAAAACCACGTAACTGTTCATACTCAATATTTTCAACTTTGCTCAGCTTCATAATCACATATCCTTCCTAACTAGCCACATGCCAAACGCGTTTGCAGCTTTTTCTTCGTCATGGGACATTATACCCATGATACGATCCTTCAGTAGCTCACTCTCGGCTTTTTCAGGATCTATGGACTCTTGTAAGACCGGCAAAGCCGACGACATTCCAGGCAATGTGTTATCTACAGACTGTAACTCTTCCAATTCTTCAATTGTTCTTGGTAGCATCTCTTCCACCGAATCTTGAAAGCTGTCAGTAATCCATTGCATGAATGGGCGAATTACGATGAAGAAAAACAATGCTAAACTGAATCCTAATAGCGCCCATTTAAACAATGCATGTATCAGCTTTTTTCTTTCTAAGTTAGTTAGCAGTTTTTCAGCTTCTGAGAAATCTTCGGGCTGAAATTGAATATTTTCAATACGAACGCTATCCCCGCGGGCTGCATTGAAGCCAATAGAATTTTTAACAAGGTCTTCGTATTTTTTAAGTTCTTCAGCAGAACGTGGTTGGTATTTGGACTCTGTCGTACCATCTTCTTTTGTAGTCACGACCATCAGACCATCGACAACAACTGCAACACTGATTTTTTCTAAGTTCCCGGCTGCTTCACGGATATTTCGAGTTGTTTTTGATACATCGAAATTTGTAGTTTTAGCTTCCTTTTTAACATCTTGCTTGAAGCCGACTTGCCCATTGTTGTCTTCAGCACCTGGAATATTCGATCTCGAACCAGGTACGCCACTTGGACTATTGCGACTGCCGTCCAAAGACTCTTCTTCACTTTGCTGACTTCGAATCGCTGTTTTATCTGGATCCACAGATTCTTCAACAGAAGAAATCACTCGGTGATTGAGTACGGCATCTACTTTTGCGACAACTTTTGCATTACCAACGACTTTAGTTAGAATTTGCTCGATGCGACCTTCGAGGTCACCCTCTATTTTGGCTTTGAGCTCCATAATATCAGAAGTTCCTGCAGCCATGCCATCACTGCGACGATTCAAAACTTTTCCACGCTCATCTAAAACATTTACTCTGTCTGCATCCATGCCTTCGACAGCATTGGCAACCAAATAACGGATGCCACGCACTTGCTCTTGCGAAAGCTCTTTACCTTGATGCAATTCTAAAACAACAGATGCAGAAGGCTGACCACCCTCTTCTAAAAAAGTTTTTTTATTTGGAATGGCCAAGATGACTTTAGATTGCTTAACTGCCGTCAATGTATTAATGGCTCTCATCAACTCACCTTGAAGGGCACGTTGATAATTAATTTTTTGCGCGTATGAATTCACACCGAAATCTTGCTTATCAAAAATTTCAAGGCCGATGCTGCCCATTTTTGGCGAGCCGATTTCGGCCATCAAAGTCATTTGAGTTGAATGCAGAAGTTCTTTTGGCACGACAACAGTTTTACCCTCGTCGCGCAGTTGAAAAGGAACATTCTTTTCATTCAACTTGCTGATAATTGAAGTCATTTGCTCTTGAGGAATATTTGTAAAGAGCGGTACAAAGTCTTTACCAGACGCCATAAATAGCATCGTCACTAAAGCGATCAATGCGATGACCGAAACGGTGATAACTGAAAGCCTTTTCGTAGGCCCCAGGTTCTTAAAGAACTCACGGAATTGGACTATAAGTCCGCCAAAAATTTTGTTCAAAGTAACCCCTCCAACAAACTAATCCACTGAAATCAAAACGATCAAACCTGCATTTTCATAATTTCTTGGTACGCATCAATAATTTTGTTGCGGACCTGCACCATCACCTTCAATGCGATGTCTGCTTTTTCTGAGGCGATCATCACATCCGCCACATTATCTGTTTTACCCGTGGCGAGTTCTTGTATGCCGCGGTCAGAAGCTTTTTGCAGTTCATTCACATTGCCAATGGCATCTTTCAAGGTATCTGCGAAGTTTTTGGAAGATTCTCCGGCGCCACTGGTTCCACCAATCGACTTCGGACTTTCAATAGACAAAGACTTTGAATCCTTGATGGATCCCGAGTCTAAGAATCTGTTAGCATTTGATATCGTAAAACCTTCCATGGCTTCACTTCCCCTTGTTAAATTCTACCCTATAAAGGCAAAAAATGCCTACTCATTTAGCTAGTCAGTCCAG
>JANNCH010000578.1:0-2032 GCA_031386315.1 Pseudobdellovibrionaceae bacterium | reverse complement strand
CCTTCACATGAGATACTTCGGTATAGAAGAACAACTTGGATTAGCACTTTACCCGATTGGGTTGACAACTACCCGCTTTTTAAGGCTTATCCATATACCGCCGGTGTCAAGAATTTTCTATGTTTTCCAATTGAAAAATCGAGTACGCCTGTGGCTACATTGGGAGTTTTTTGAAGAAAGGTCATTCATCCGAATGCTGAAATTGAATCTATTTTAAGGAAAGTCGGGAGTGTGTTATCGATGTCGTTGTATCACCTCGAATCCAGATTGAATGAACTCCAAAAATCCAGAGTGAAAATAGAACGCAAACTCCAAAATTAAAGAACTGACTGAACGACAGATAATAGTATTGCGTTCAATTTGTGAGGATCGAATCAACCCAGTGATAAGTGAGCTCCTGGGATATTCAGAGTAAGCTATAAGACAGGAGACAATTAAGATTTTCTCATTTTTGGAGTGTATTGGTCGCTACACGCCTGCACAAATTTATTGAAAAGAGTTAGCAAAATCCAAAGAAGATTAAATATAATTGCTACATGTGAATTCGAGTACTTGCTTACTTGGATTAATTATTTCGAATTTCACATCACTAATTTTGAAAAGAGACATACCGCCCTCGCGTGATTATTTACAACACGTAACGAAGTTTATTACTTTTCTTCCCACAAGAGGTCTCACACTTGAACAAATATTAAGACACATGGTGATGGTTGCCCTCTCCACTTTTTATGACAAATCTATAATGTTAAGGTAGTCAAACAGCCAGAATCAGTCAGTTCTGGATAAAACATGGGGAATGTCATTGAAGAGTCTTCAGGGGTACCCTTTCAATTGCTACATGAATGAAAGATACCCAACAACTTACACGCTTCGATTTAGACTCACCACGTGGATAAACACTTTACCTGATTGGCGTGATGACTATTCCCAACCTAAAGAGTCGCCATATGTCACTGTGGCAAGGAGCTACTTCTGTTTTCCAATCGAAAGGGCTGGCACACCATTGGCCGCCTTAGGAGTCTTTAGTAGAGATGAAATCCAGCCCAATGCCGAAATTGAGACATTTTTGACGGCAGTTGGAAGTGTGTTTTCAATGAATTAGTTTTGCCAAAATTCTAAGGCACTTGAGCTTCTGAGGATTCCAGGAAAGCCCTCCCCTTCAGATGAGGGGAGTACGGTTAACGCACTAACTGAACGACAGTATGTGATTCTACTCCTGATAAGTGAGAATCGAACTTAACTTGAAATTGGCGAATTCCTGGGTTACTCAGAACCGACGATTCGGTTGGAAATGGTATCGATTTTTGCAAAACTTAACTGTACTGAACGCAAAGAGGCGGCGGCAATTTACAGAGAACGAAAAGCAAAATCAAAAATTGTTTAATAAATTTTATTCGGGTTGAATTCCTTGGTGTAATAATCCAAATGTAATTGCATCTTCTAGGGCCATAGCCGATGCTGCAATTACATTTTCATGCACCCCGACCGTGCTCCAATCACCCGTGCCATCACTTGTTTCAACTAATACTCGAGTAATTGCACTGGTACCTAATCGACCTTCAAGAATTCGAACCTTGTAATCTATGAGTTCTAAGTTTATCAACTTGGGGTAGAAGTCAATGAGACCCGATCGAAGGGCATTATCAAAGGCGTTTACGGGACCGTTTCCACTTCCGTAACAGGTTATTTTCTCGCCAGCGACGGTGAGAGTTAAATCTGCCTTTGTCTGAATACTTTGATTTTCAAGTCGCTCAACAGTTGTTGACCAATGTTCAATGGTGAAAAATGATAAACGCGTCCCGTGAATCTCTTCGTGGACGAGTAGTTCAAAGGATGCATCGGCGGCTTCAAATGAAAATCCCTGCGACTCCATCTCTTTTACTCTTCTAACTATTCGACCAATGAGCTCTATATCTCCCCCGAGATCTACGCCTAACTCTTGTGATTTCAATTCAATCGATGCTCGCCCTGCCATATCAGAAACCAGCATACGCATGTCATTTCCAACTGATTGGGGATCTTCATGCTGATA
>JANNCH010000321.1:0-10677 GCA_031386315.1 Pseudobdellovibrionaceae bacterium | reverse complement strand
GCGCCTGAGTCAAGGCGCGACGGAGGAAGGCGCGGAGGCGTACTTCCCGTACGCCGCACAAGCCGCCCGACCGAGCAACGAAGGATCAGGCGCTTTTAGGAAGATTTCTTTAGAAGTGCATTTGTTCTACGATGGATAGTATATCCTTACCGAATTTTTCAGCCTTGTTTTCGCCAATTCCATGAATCAAAAGTAATTGATCCGTGTTGCTAGGCTGACCAACAGCAAGATGTTTCAAAGTTTGGTCGCTCAAGACCACGAAAGCTGGCATATCTAATTCTTGTGCCTTTGCCTTTCGCCATTTTTTGAGCGTTTGAAAAAGAAGCTCTTGTTCATGACTCATGATAAAGGCTTCTTCTTTGTTTTTCTTTTTTCGAACTTTCACTTTGAGTTCTAGTTCTGGCGCAATAACGATAGGCTTCAAAATACGACGATCCGAATTTGGCAAGCAGTT
Organism: Pseudobdellovibrionaceae bacterium; assembly: GCA_031386315.1. Classification (GTDB taxonomy): domain Bacteria; phylum Bdellovibrionota; class Bdellovibrionia; order Bdellovibrionales; family Bdellovibrionaceae; genus JANNCH01. The sequence goes on along the minus strand of JANNCH010000321.1, from coordinate 10,223 downwards.
ATCACAGTGACCACAATTCTGAATTCGTTGCGAGTCTTTGTAATAGGTCAAAATCTCAGCGTGGCGACACTCGCTGCCTTCTGAATAATTCACAAGTGCATCCAGATTTCTCCAGCGAGCGTCTTTAATAAGCTCTGGAGCGTCTGAGTTCTGAATAAAGTAAGACTGCAGGCCTTTGTCTTTTTTGGCGTATAACATCAAGCAGGTCGAGTCTATACCATCTCGTCCTGCGCGGCCCATCTCTTGATAAAGAGCATCTATATTGGCAGGCATTTGATAGTGAACAACCAAGCGAACATCTGGCTGATCGATGCCCATACCGAAAGCATTGGTCGCAACTAAAATACGCAGTATACCTTCGGCATATTCTTGCTGTGTGTTGCTACGCTCTTGAGAGGATAATCCTGCGTGGTAATGCCCAACACCCGAGAATCTTTTTTTCAATAATTCTGCAAGTTCTTCGGTAACTTTACGTGTGCCACAATAAATGATCACACGTCCCTCTTTAACTTTGCGAACGGCCTCTAGCATCGTTGAAAGTTTATCGGCATCATCTTGGCAGGTTTCAACTTGATAATACAAATTGCTGCGATAAAAACCATGGACCATTTTTTCGGGCTTATTCATTTTTAAATTTCGTGCAATATCTGACAGCACTGTCGGCGTCGCTGAAGCTGTTAGTGCCAGTATTGGAACATCCGGGCGTAATGCTTTAAGCACTTTCAGCTGTGCGTACTCTTCACGAAAATCATGGCCCCATTGAGAAACGCAGTGGGCTTCATCAATTGCAAACAAAGCAATGGGACGATCTAAAATCCACTTTTGAAAACCTTCTTTTTGAGCTCTTTCAGGTGAAAGATACAAAACAAAGGCGCCGCCTTTATTGATATTGGCAAAAACCTGTCGCTTTTCCATATCCGTCTGTCCAGAGTGCAGACAGCCGGCCGGGATATTTTGACGATGCAAAGACATTACTTGATCTTTCATCAAAGCGATCAGCGGAGAAATCACAATAACAAGTTTTTGAGTAAATATTGCTGGCAGTTGATAGCACAAAGATTTACCGCCACCGGTTGGCAATACGGCTAAAACATCTTTGTTGCTGAGTACAGCAGAAATGATTTCACTTTGCCCTATTCGGAACTGGGCCAAGTTGAAATGCTTTTTCAGGTCGTTTCGCAGCTGCGTCTGGTCCAGATTCATAGTGAGCACTTTCGTTTTTAACAACTCAGTTTGCAACAAGAATCCCATATTATTTCTTCATCCAAACGTCACACAGTAGTTGCGACGTTTAGATTTCGGACAATTTCAATTTTAGACCTTACGGATGATGCGGTCTAATGAAAAACGCCCTGCACCCTGGAACACGAGTAATAAACAGCTTACCAAATAGAGCAATGCCATTTCACGAGTTGAAAACCCGTCCGTCGCATGCACACCGAAGGCGGCAACTAACATGGTAAAGCCTATAAAAAAGGCAGCGGGACGTGTAAACAAACCAACGGCAATTAAAAACCCACCAAGCAGTTCTGCCAAAGCTGCACACCACGCAAAGACCACTGGCATCGGGAAGCCCACGGCTTCAACACCAGCAATCAGCTTGTCCGATGGCGGCATTTTGCCCATTCCATGCGCAAGAGCCATGGTAAGACCAATAAATAGACGAAATATTAAAAGACCTAAATCTGGATTGTGAATTAATTTTTTCATACTTTAAGCATGCCCAATAAAAAGAACTGGGTCAAAATTAATTCTTTTGTTCGATTAATTGAAAATGAAAAATTTAGAGTCTGCTACTTCTTGATAGCCTATTTTTTGATATATTTTATTCGAAGTTGGGTTTGCTAAATCTGTATATAAAACACAGAATTTTCGCCCCTCATCCAGCATTCTTTGACTTAACAAAGCCACTGCTTGCGAAGCATTGCCATTTTTTCTTAAGTGCTTCGGCGTATATACACCATTGATCGAAATTCCGTTTTCAGTGGGTCGCGTGGCAGAAACCGTCGATACAGGATCGCCATCAATCAAAAACATATACGACGTGCCATTGGCAATGGATCGCTCCGCGTGTGCGATCCAATCCTCTAAGGGTTTGCGCTCAATCAAAGGCAAGGATTCATTTGCAAATCCAAAAAGCCATTCACCTAAAAGGTCTCGGTCCGAAGCAATTGTTGCGCGCAGCTCACCGTGAATAGCAGGCATCAACACTTTTTCAAGTTTGTAAATCTTCTGTCCCATGCCAAATGAGTATGTTTTGCCAGTGAGATCTTGCCAAAGATCTGCAAATTTTTCGGCTACCAAACTAGGACCCACAACACCCGGAAATTTTGCACCCACATTGTTTAGATAAATTGCAAATTCATTGAGGTCTTCATCACGGGCCTCGGACAACAAAAGATTCATCGGCGGAGTCTGCATAGCGACCGCCACAGTACGACCCGCATCTTCAATTCTTAAAAAAAGTGGGGCTAATTTAGGCACCAAAGTCCCTCTCAAGATATTGCTTGCAAGCCCAACAATAAGACTATTTTGTGCTTCATTTTTATAAAGCAAGTCTTGGGATTTTTTCAAAAATATTTGCACATCGTTATCTAGAACAATATTCATACATTCACTTTACTCGCCCGAGCGAACAAAGTCCGCCACAAAAACACTAGCCGGGTTTTCCTGAATCTGCTGGGCAGAGCCAACCTGTTCAATTTTACCCTGATTCATGACGACTATTTTATCACTCATTTGGAATGCTTCTTTTTGATCATGGGTAACATACACCATGGTCAGCTTGAACTCTTGCTGAATTTTTCGAATATCCTTGCGCATTTTTTCGCGCAGCTTTGCATCTAGATTTGATAGTGGCTCATCTAAAAGCAATATACGAGGGCGCATAACTAAACCACGAGCCAATGCCACACGCTGCTGCTGCCCACCCGAGAGCTCGTGGGATTTTCGTTTTTCTAGTCCAGAAAGCTCAACAATGTCTAGTATTTCGCCGACACTTTTTTTAATTTTCTCGGAATCCATTTTTTTAAGTTTCAAAGGATAGGCGACATTATCAAATACATTCATATGTGGCCAGACGGCATAGGACTGAAACACCATTCCGACATTGCGATCTTCAGGTGCCATATATGTTTTATTGGATGGATCCGAAACTAGATCCTGATCTAAATGAATTTTGCCATGCGTATTTTCTTCTAAACCTGCAATCATTCGCAACGTTGTGGTTTTGCCACAACCCGAAGGCCCCAGAAAACTTACAAATGAAGCGTTTTCAATGAGCAAATTAAAATTCTGAACGGCCCACTTAGCAGCTCGTTTATTTTCGCTATATAACTTTCCCACATTTTCAAACAAGACTTGGCTCATAATCCGTACCGACCTTTCGACAAGGTTTTAAGAACAAAATTCAAAGTTAAAACAAATAATACAACCAAACACGAAAGTACGGCAGCACCGCCGCCCCCGATATCAGAATACTCTTGCAGCTGAAAAATTAAAGTGCCAATGGTTTCAAGGCCCGGCCCTGTCAGCAAAATTGTCATCGTCAATTCACTCAAAACCGGCATGAAAACTAAAAATCCTGAAGCCATGAGTGCCGGCTTAAGAATGGGCCAATAAATAGTTCGCATCGTCTGCCACCAGGTCGCTCCTGAAATACGGGCAGCCTCTTCAAGCGATGGGTGAATTTGCTGATAACTGTCTCCGATTACTTTTGCACTCAGACTACAATATTTCACCACATAGGCTAACAAGATCAACCAAAGCGTTCCGTACAGCGAAGGGCCAATCCCAAATATTCCCTGACTAAAAGAAAGTATAAAGGCCAACGCCAGTACAGTACCTGGGGTAGAAAATGGAATACTCACAGCAACATTTGCAACTGAACGGCCGAAAAATTTCGTGCGATGTACAAAGTAGTTAAAAACAAAAGAAAACAAAGTACAAATCAGCGCCGTCCCAAGCCCCAATGCAAATGACTGCCACAGAGCACGTGGAGTTTCATCTGTTTCAAATAGCACACGTGTAAAATTACTAAAGCTCAGCTCTTTGATCGACCATGAACCTTGCACAGGGCTCAATGCTGACAACAACAAACCTAAAATTGGTAAAACTAGAATTACAAATAATAAAACAGACAGCGCTGTCACTACAATCGGCTTTGCTTTCTTAAGCGGAATCAATGAAGGTCGCGCAGTTTTTCCACCAACGGTGTAGTTTTTTGCAGAAGCAAAAAAAACTTGTGACGAGTATAACAACAATAAAGTCACCACCCCCAAAAGGGCAGATACCGCAATGGCCATTTGCATTCCAGTTGCCGTGCCCATTCGTTGATAGGTGTAAATTTGCGTTGTCAGTAAATAAATTCTTGCAGGTCCACCTACCAGTGCCGGCACACCAAAGCTGGATGCCGTCGCTAAGAATGAAAGTATGAATCCGCTTACGATGGCAGGTCTTAAAAGTGGCAAAGCAATATCAATGAATACGCGAATTCCACTGGCCCCCGAAAGTCTGGCGGCTTCTTCTAATGAAGAATCCATTTTATCTAAAACTGTAAGTGCTGTTAGCAGAACAAATGTGAAAAGAAAGCTTGTTTCTACCCAAACTAGTCCCCAAAAAGAATAAATGTTCAATCTGAGACCTAAATAATCACTGAACCATTGATTCAAAACTCCACTCGTAGGATTGGCTAAGATAATCCATCCAATGGCCCCCACAAACGGCGGTATGGCATAGGGTAAACAAAACCACGAACGAAAGTGATTTTTAAATGGCAAATCTGTTCTAGTTAAGAGCCACGCCAGCGGCAGCCCCAATGCTAGACAAGCCAACCCGACAGCTGTCGAAATCAAAACCGTATTCTGTACGGCTTTGTAAGTATTGTCGCTTGTGAGGACGGCGATGAAATCTTGCAGCCCAGGCACAAGAAATAAATACAACTGTGGAGCAATGAAAAATACCCCGATCAGCAAACAACTAAAAACGTAAATATACTTTTTCATTAAAATACAATTTTTGAAAATTGATCTTTTATTGAATCACGTGACTTCATTGTTTCGGTTATAAACTCACGGTTCCAACTTGGGGATGTTTTTGCTAGCACATTGAATTCTGGCATCCCCGGGGGATTTGCGTAGCCAGGAACAGCGGCGTACATATAAGCACGAGCCATGGCTTCTTGACCTTCTTTACCGAACAGCCATTCGGCAACTTTTTTAGCCAGAACTTGATCGCCTTCTTTTTTGAGAATACCCAAAACGTTTGAATGTATGATAGCGCCATCACTTGGGATAACAAATTTAATTCTTGGATCCGAAGTGCTTAGGCGCAAGATATTTTCAATGAGTACTATGCCGACCGGTCGCTCTTTGCTTTGCAGGCGGCGCACAACCCCCGAGTTACCACCTTCAGCTATAAAATTATTTTTACGTAAATTTTTAAAATATTCCCATTCATACTTTTTCGTTAAAAAAGCGACGGTCGTAAAACTTGTACCAGACGCCAAGGGGCTTGCCATGGAGAGCTTATCCTTCCACTTTGGCTCGGCTAATTCTTTAAAAGACTTCGGTGCTTCCTTTTCTGAAATAACTTCTGAGTTATAGGCAATTACCATGATTGGAAAGCTCAGGCATGCGTACATTCCTTCGGGATGCTTAAAATCAGCTAGAAGTTGTGCATCACTGGCCACTTTATAGGGGACAAGATGCCCCTTACTAGCAAGTTCTTCATACCAAAAGCGATCTGATGAAATCAACATATCCGCTTGCGCTTTACCCGCTAGCATCTCTGCCTGAACCTTGGCAGCGACCTCTTCAGAACCTGCCTGATAAAATTGAAACTTCACTTCTGGAAAAGCTTTTTCTAATCGTGGCTGAATATCGTTGATGGCATCTTTATATATAGACGTATAAATCCAGAATGTTGGCTTTGCATCTTTTTTGGTGCAGCTCAAGATCATAAGTGGCAGTGACAATGAAAGAATTATCTTTTTCATATTCATTCCTTATTTAGCAGATGCTTTGTATGTTTTGAGAGCCTTCACAGCGTCATCTGGGAAATCTGAAAAAATACCATCCACACCAGCGTCGAAAAATTGATGATATTCAGCTAAAGGATTTCCAGCGTAGCTCGCATGTAAAAACTCTTTGTCACTGCGAAATGTATAGGGATGCACTTTAAGACCAGCTGCATGGGCGGCAGCAATCAGAGGTGTGGGCTTTTGCAAAACACCTGAAACCTCTGGAATGATCATGCGTTTATGGGGGCCGATACCAGCAATAGTTTTGCTAAGATCTTTTAAAGATTCTGGCTGCATCAAATCTAAATAGGTTCTTTTGTCCCCAGCCAAGACATGATCATAGGGGATCTCTTGAGGTTCACCGACTAAAAAGATCATTGGAACTCTGACTTTATCTTTAATATTTTTCAGTACAGTCATTTCGAAAGACTGAATGAATACTGCAGACTTTTTAGTATTGAGTCCTTGGCGATTTAATTCTTTAACTAAAGCATTTTCTAGCGGCAAATGAATGCCTTGAAAATAACTTGGATGCTTTAGTTCGGGATAAATACCAATAACGCGCTTTCTTTTTTTGCTTTCTTTTTTTACTAGCTCGATAACTTCAGTCAAAGTCGGTATTTCATATTTAAAGTCATAGGAATGGTCTCGTGCAGCTAAGCGTTCTTTTGCGCGTAAGGTTTTTATTTCTTTCAAGGTGAAATCTTCAGTGAACCAGCCAGTTTTTTCTTCACCATCAATTTTTTTTGTTGTTTTACGATCTGGAAATTTCTGTGCGACATCTGTGGTTTCTGATATTTCATTTTCGTGGCGCGCGATCAGAACACCATCTTTTGTCATGACTAAATCTGGCTCTACATAATCTGCATTATAATCTATTCCCAATTCATACGAGGCCAAAGTGTGTTCAGGCCGATGCCCGCAAGCCCCGCGATGCCCAATGATAAGTGGCTGCGCAACGGCCTCAGTAACAAAAAAAGAACAGGCAAGTGATAGTAAAAGTCTCTTCATTTGAAAACCCTTTGAATAGTGTTTTTCTTAGTACTTTGAGCAATTCTAATATTCTAAGCGTAGATATATTCGGATGTCGATAGGTTCTAAAAATTAAGATTAACGTTTAATGACACCCCAGCGCGACCACGAAAGGAATCCGTCTTATTAAAATCAAGATGGGGAGTTAGCTGATAGTCTAATATGTTTTTATAGATGAGCTCACTCCAGCCAATCACAATGCTATATCCCTCAAGATGATACGAGGGACGATTGTTTGAAAAGAATAGCAAACTGTAAGCCAGTGAGGCTTTGTCCGTTAAACTTTCGCTCAATGATGCACCATTTGTTACAGACTCCATATGCTGCCTGTCCACATAGTCTGCATCATTAATGAATGTCAGGGTTTGTTTAGGATTTAATTCGAAATCAAAATTCAAAGACCAGAAAATACCAGTCCCTTTTTCGGCGACTGCATAAAGCTCTAGTTTAGGCGTTATCTGGTATTTTTTCATATCAGCCACGCTGGCAAAACTCAACGAATGCGAAACCCGCAGTGGATCTTGCAACTCGACACGCGGCTGAAAAGCTGTGCGTATATTTCCAAGTTTTCTAAAGACCCCAATGGTCGCCCCGTAATTACGTTCACGTGGGACTGGCCGCACGACGGCTCTCTGCACGCCGCCTCGTTTTTCACTCATCTCATCGTAAGTCGTAAACTTTAGTTGCCAGTATTCTTCTACATTTGGCAAACGCAGATTGATATTCAAACCGATATCATTAGTAACAGCCTTACCTTCAGACGAAGAGGTTCTATTTTCGATCCGCACACTCGTTGTGTTTTTTCTTTTGGTCATACGCTTGCCCGCTAAATACAAATCAATATTTTCAGCAATACCGTCAAACCAATTTGAAATCGCAATATTTCCGCGAATAAGGCTTTGCTCTAAAGTTTCTTCGTCTGAATCCAAATCTGCTTCAGACAATACAGGGGCTTGCTCTGCCCTTGCAATGGCGCCCCAAAGAATTAAAAAATAAAGGATATACTTACGCAAAAAAACCCCAAGAAATTGATTGTACTCTTTCACTTAACAATCTTACTCTTGCCTTATGAGAAATCACAAACTTCTTCTGCTACTCTTTCTGTCGACTCTTTGCACACAAGCCAATGCTTATGATTCAAAGGATGGAAATGTCACCGCTTCAATTGGGTCATTTATCTACAAGAGCAATTTCAATGGAACCGACTCTGGGGTTAAATCACCCGTACGTGGCGGTTTTGGGATCTTAGTGGGTGGCGATATCAGCGACAAAGCCAGTCTTGAAGTCGGATTATTTCACATGAATAAATCTTTTCTTAGACAAGACAATGATCTGTCTATTGTCGAAGAGTCGCAGCTAATTCACATCAGCATGGGATACCGACGTTGGCTGAACCCATACCTATCGGCGCTTGTTGGATTTTACTCTGCTTACCCTATGGATGAACCTAAAGTTGTTCACAATGATTTTCCAACAAACATTAATATAGACACTTCGGCCAGAGATCTGACCGAGTATGGTTTTGATTTTTCGATCCAAAGCGAGCTTTGGCATGATCACTTTATTTCAATAATCGCGGATGCGCGCTATTCACTTTCGGTGACAAGCAAGGTCCACGAACAGGCCGATCACTATGGGGTTCTGCTAGCCATTAGGTATCTTGTCCAAGAAAGAATACCTAGTAACAATAGTTTACGAAGCCCTAAGTGACGGGGCGTTAAAATATAACTCCTACTCACCTGCCTATTTATTGACAAAATAGGAGGATTTGTCGATTCTCCGCACAAATTAAACCCATGAGGAGCTCAATATGTTTTCAAAGCTTGTTTTGATAACTTTGGCATCTATTTCTTTCGCATCTATTGTCCATGCACAATCTACTACAACTCAGCTTCCGAAAAAGAAAGTTCGCACGACAGCGAATTCTCAAGAAGCAAACTACAGCCCTGCGATCAGCATGAAAAACAGCGTAGTTGAAGTTAAGACATCTGCGAATGCAGCCATTTCTCAGTATGCTTTTCAACCTAAAGAGGGCCAAGTTGCACTCACTGTGACCCCTGAGATTAAAAACCTTTCTGTTCGTTCAAACTTCAAAAAAGACCGATTCGAAGAAACAAACGACACTCGTTCAAATATCTTGATGTTGCGTGCGCAACGCGGACTTTCAAATAACTGGAGCTGGAATGCTTCTATGGGTTTTGGAACTCAAGAATCAGATATTGAAAGACAAAAAACTTCAAATAGCCAAGGTCTTACTGATATCGTACTTGGTGCACAGAAACTTCGTGAAATCCCAGAGGGTCAACTTTTCTATGGCGGCAAGATTTCTTTGAGCCCTAGCGAACGCGAAGAGTCTTATTCTTTTAAAAATGGAAAAAATGGCGACGGAAATCTACAAACAGGCGGAACAACTTTGAGTCCTTATGTGGGTCTACAAGTGGATCGTCGTGATTATATTTTCGGGGCTCAAGCTCAATTTGATTATGCCTTCGACAGATCTTCGACAAGAGGCACTGCTTCTGGTCAAAAAATTATCATCACACGTTCGAATCAACACGTTTTGGGTCTTGAAGGATTCTTTGAAACACCAATGCCGCAATTTATTTTCGGAGCTAAAGCGGGAATTGCTCACGCCTTAGAATCTGACACTGATGCACGCTTAGGGGCCCAAAAAGAAATTCTTGGTACAGATACTTACCAAGTTTTAAATGGCGGAATTTATGCCCGCATTCAGGCCAACAAAACATTAGAAGTTTTGCCAACACTTTCTTTTTCTAAATTGATTGGCAGCAACGGCGGATCTTTGACTGTTGAAGATGTGAATGGCATTAGCTTGGGTGTTGCTATCCGCACGGCACTTTAATTCTGACTTTCCAGATATTTCAATTTAGGCTGTAGGAAACTACAGCCTTTTTTTATTTGAGGGCCTGCATGGAAAACAATTCGATTATTTCAGGAAAAGAAAAAGACCTTGGCGGATTCACGGTCACACGCGTTTTGCTCTATGCAAAGCAACGAAACATTGGCCCGTTTGTTTTTTTAGACCATATGGGTCCGGTGACTATCGATGCCAATCATCAAATGGATGTACGCCCTCACCCTCATATAGGCTTAGCCACAGTAACCTATTTGTTTTCTGGGCAAGGATTTCATCGAGATAGCATCGGCTCAC
>JANNCH010000549.1:0-4317 GCA_031386315.1 Pseudobdellovibrionaceae bacterium | reverse complement strand
ACCTTGGTCGTCACTAAGCATTTTCAAGAATCAGTGGTTTTTCATGCGACTCGTGAGGCTTTGTCAAAGACCGCTTTGAAAGCCGCTGCTCAGGGGGCCACGGCAACTCAATATGCACCCGATGTTGTCTGTATTGCGATCGAAGGCAGTGACTGCTCAGGTTATCTTGTCATTGCAACGACAGGCAGTGAAAAGTTGGATGAAAAATTCATCCGGCAGTTAAAAATTTATTTAGTTTCTGCACTCAATAAACGCGATGAAAACGCTTCTACCGAAAAAGATATGCATCTTAATTTGCAAATGGTGCCCTTTGAAAAATGGGCCGTGCAAAGTGCCGAATTTTTACGTCGATCAGCACATGCAACGGGTGAGGTGGCTATGGCATTCTTCCGGAACCCAGCAGTATTGACTCAGTTTGCGGCTTCAGAGCGCAGCAATATGGTTTCTGTGGGGCTAAACTACATTCAGCCAGACTCAGTGGTGAAATGTAATTTGTATATTTATCTGCCCAATAACGAGCGATATATTTTGTATACGCCTCGAGGTTCAAAGATCTATGGCAATCAAATTGAAAAGCTTAAAACTCAAGGTGTCGATAAGATGCATATATTGGTCGAGGACACCCATCAATTCAATGTCTACCGCGCCGAAGGATTCTTGAACGATTCCATCTCTAGTTTTAAACGTGAATCCGAGCCTGAACTTTAATCAGACTTCAAACCTTTTTCCGGCTAGTTGCTTGGGCGCCTTTCGCTCGGGATGCAACTTATATTGATAGGCGCAGTTTTTAGAGCAAGTGACGTTTTTCCATTCTAGCTTCATGCAGTCCACACAAACTAATTCTTCGGTGTCACAGCGCTTGCAAGTGATTTTAACTTCGCTGGGCTGTCCGCAGTGGGGGCATAGGCCATATTGCTTGGATGGCTTTAGTTCTTGATCCAAGGCCACGCGGTGATCGAAGACAAAGCATTCTCCTTTAAACTCATCGTTCGGGAACTCTTTCATATAATTTATAATGCCACCGTCTAATTGAAAGACGTTGTTGTAGCCTTGCTTTTGCAATTCTAAAATCCCTTTTTCGCAACGAATTCCGCCGGTGCAAAAAATCAGCATTTTTTTCTCTTTAGATATGCCTTGCTCTTCGATGTATTCCGGGAACTCTGTGAATTTCTCGATGTCTGGATTCAGTGCGCCCGAAAAGGTGCCAATTTTATATTCATACCAATTGCGAGTATCGATCATCACATAGTCTTTTTCTTCTTTTATAACCTTGTTCCACTCGGCAGGCGACAAATGATAGTTTTTACCATCGGGCGGCATGACTTCTGGAATCCCAGTAGTAACGATCTCTTCACGAATTTTAACTTTGAATATTTTAAACGGGGCCTTGTCTGATTCTGAATCTTTGAAAAACAAATCTGGAAAATTGAAGTAAGAACGAATAAATTCTTTCCATGCAGCAAAGGACTCAAGCGATGGGGCCGCACAGGTAGAGTTAAATCCCTCGTGGCCCAAAATGACTAGGCCTTTGATTTTTAGTTCAACGGCTTTATTTTCAAGATCAGCTTGTACTTTGGAAGGATCTTCCAGGCGAATAAACTTATAAAAAGCCGTAACATAATAGCTACTTGCGCTATTTTTCATATGCATCCTCATCATCTCAGGGCTCCAAACCCCGCGGAGAAATTATTTACAACCCGTTATTTAGCGAATTGCGCCTATTCAGACAAGAAAAATATGCCAAATGTGTGAGTTGTACAAATACGTTATTAGCCACTCTTAATCTGTAGGCCTTCTCATCCCTAATTTCTGAGCTGTCAAAAGATTGTGAGTTTGGCAAAGAATTCGTAAATTAGCCAAATCGCTACTTCCGCCGAAAGCTAAGAGCTGAATATGATCAATTTGCAGTTGAAATTGCGAAGTGCAGCGTTTGTTGGCTTCAGTATGTTGATACTCGCATTGATACTGAGCTTTTTGCAGCAGGTATCTTTTTGTTTTTACTGGAATGTATTGTCTTTTTGACTTCACGATCAGCTTATTGTTATTGCGAAGTTTTCCGAGCGAATCAGATTCTAAAGATAGGGACTAAATGTACGCTTCAATTCCGTTAGGATAGATTTTTGCATTTTGCTTTTGAATTTCTTCGCGCGATCGCCAAACAGCTTTTCCTATTAGCTTGCCATCTTCATGAATCGGATAGCTCTCTTTTAGCTCAGAAACAAAATTGGCTTCATAGAGCAGAATGATTTGATGTCCGGGTTTACCTTCGTATGTATATATATTCTCAAATGTGTGAATGTATTCAATAGATTTAAGCTCTTGGCTGATCTCTTCTCGAAATTCGCGAACAAGAGCGTCTTGTCCTTTTTCACCGAATTCAATCCCCCCGCCTAGTGGACTATAGAAGGTTTCATTTTTTACAGAGTCTCGCGCTTCATGCAGTAAAAATTGATGTTTATCATTTTTAATAAGTGCTATTGCTAAGGGTCGAATTGCACTCATGGGTTAACGATAAAATACAACTCACCTGAATGGCAATTAAACCAATGATTATAATCCAAAGCACAAATCTACAAACACCAGCGTTCTTAAGCAAAGCTCGAACCTGAAGATGTGCTTTGCCTTCACACCGTATTCGCCACTCGCTTTTGCCACTTTTCTGCTCATCTCAACAATGCAACCCCCTCTAGCAGCCCCCGAGCTAGACAATAAGCGTTACGTTCCCAGCAAGGTTGCCAGTTTCGGCCCCTTTCGATAGAACGTTGCGATGCTAGTAACTCCGCTAATTCAAAAAGAAATTCAAAGAAGACGCACATTTGCCATTATCTCGCATCCCGATGCGGGTAAAACCACGCTCACCGAAAAATTACTCTATCATGGTGGTGTGATCCACGAAACGGGTGAGGTCAAAGGCAAGTCGGGGACTAAGGCCGTAACATCTGATTGGATGGAGCTTGAACGTCAAAAAGGGATTTCGATTACATCCTCTGTGATGACTTTTGAATATCAACAACTGCGAGTGAATTTACTAGATACTCCGGGGCACAAAGATTTCTCGGAAGATACTTACCGTGTATTGATGGCGGTTGATTCTGCTTGCATGCTGATTGACGTCGCCAAGGGTGTCGAGGAACGTACAAAAAGACTTTACGAAGTCTGCCGTCTTCGTAAAATTCCTATTTTCACTTTCGTTAATAAACTCGATCGTGAGGGTAAAGACCCTTTGACCTTGATCGATGAAGTTGAAAAAACTCTGAACATGCAATGCTATCCCGTGACTTGGCCACTAGGTATTGGTCAACGCTTTCGCGGAATTTACAACCGCATCACCAAAGAAATTTGGGTCTATGATCAGCGTCGTGAAGAAGTCGAAGATTATAAAATCATTCCCTTCGAAGTCGGTAAAGACAATGCCTTGCTTTTTGATTACCTTGATAAAGAATCAGCCGAGCAAGTGATCGGCGAGCTTGAGCTCATTGAAGGAGCTTTACCACCATTTGATGTCGCTGAATTTTTAGCCGGCAATCTTTCGCCGGTGACATTCGGGTCGGCCAAGCAAAATTTCGGGGTTGATACTTTTCTAAAATTTTTCTGTGAATTTGCACCGGGTCCACAATCACGTCAGACTAAGTCCGATGTGGTGATCGATCCTTTGGACCAAAAATTCACCGGCTTCGTTTTTAAAATTCAAGCCAATATGGACCGTCGTCATCGCGATCGCATTGCCTTCATTCGTATTTGCTCAGGCAAGTTCGAACGTGGCATGAAAGTCCAACATTCGCGATTAGAACGTGAACTCAGACTTTCTTATTCAAGTCAGTTCATCGCGGCTGATAAAGAAACGGTGGACGAAGCTTATGCGGGTGATATTGTCGGTGTGGGTGACACCGGAAACTTTGCCATCGGGGACTGTGTATCGTCTTCGGGCAAAGTGCAATTTGAAGACATTCCAAAATTTGCGCCCGAATTATTTGCAAAATTATCTGTGCGCGACGCTTTGAAACGTCAAAAAATGCAAGAGGCCCTTCAGCATTTATCTGAAGAAGGCGCCATTCAATTATTCATTGACCCCTTAGTCGGCCCGCAGGATCCCATCATCGGCGCGGTCGGTGAGCTTCAGTTCGAAGTGTTGATGCATAGATTGCAAGATGAATACAATTTGGAAGTAAAATTGAATCGCTTACCATATAGCGTAGCCCGTTGGCCACGACGTGATGGCAAGGCGGTGAGCGAGCTCAAAGGCAGCTTCCAAATCTTTCGCGATATGATTGATCAGCCGGTGATCTTGCTCAATCAAGAGTGGGATTTGAACTGGGC
>JANNCH010000314.1:0-1935 GCA_031386315.1 Pseudobdellovibrionaceae bacterium | reverse complement strand
CCTTTGATTGCTTTGCAAGAGATCACAGGCGGTCGTGGCCTATTTGATAATATGAAATCCCACGAGGATGCGAAGACCACCCACAAAGTGCTCGATATTTGGGGCCCAGAGGGGCTGCAGCACCCAGAGAACCTGAGTCCTAAGCCCGATGGTGAGATATTCTTTGATAAGCTCTCTAGCGTCTATCTGACTGGTACCATGCATGACGAGCACTCGCCGAACCATTTGCTGTTGAAAGACCCAGATACTTGTCGCTCGGTATGCGAACCTGAGTACAAATCGCCTTGCAACCACTTTTGTCCCGCGCAAGTCTATGAAATGGTGCCGTCGACGGTTGAGCCAGGTAAGAAAGATTTACTCATTAACTATACAAATTGTATTCACTGCAAGACCTGTGATATCAAGTGCCCATTCGAGAACATAGATTGGACTCCGCCTGAGGGTGGAGGGGGACCAAAATATACGGAAGTATAGGGGAGCGTCCTAAAATCACTTGTCAGCTGCGTTGGTCGGCGTCGGCTTACGTTAAACCTTGGGTTTACCTACGGTAAAACGTACGCCTTCCTTCTTCCGCCTTGTGACAAGCGATTTTAGAACACTCAACGTAAGTTCCGGTGTGTGCGAATAAAAAAGAAATCTGGCGATTGGGATCAGGTTTTTTCAACAAATTGAAAGGATGTTTATGCCTGAATTTTTTGCGTCTACTGCTCGGGGTCTTGTGGACCCTCTCGAGGCTGAACTTAAAGAAATGGGATTGGATACCGGCGAAAAAACGCAGGGTGGGGTTTACTTTACCAGTAATTGGGAAGGCTGTTACCACGCCAATTTGCAATCGCGTATGGCTAGTCGTATTTTGAAGCCAATCTTGGATTTCGTGGCCTATACTCCTGAAGAACTTTATGGGCATATTCTTCGTCATGACTATACAAAGTACATTCGTGCTGATCAGACAATTTCTATTGATGTAACTATTAAAGACTCGGCTATGCGTGATCAGCGTTTTGTGGCTATGAAGATCAAAGATGCTGTGGTTGATCAGTTCCGTGATAAATTTGGTGTGCGTCCAGATGTTCGTAATGACAATCCAGATTTGCGTATCCATGTTCGTGCTGTTCGTAATCAGTTCAACGTATCCGTTGATACTTCGGGTGATAGTTTATTTATGCGTGGCTACCGACGTGATGTGGGTGAGGCTCCGCTGAAAGAAAATTTAGCAGCTGGTCTTATCAGCTTAGCTGAGTGGGATAAAAAATCGACCTTGGTGGATTTTATGTGTGGTTCGGGGACTTTCTTGATTGAAGCTGCGATGATGGCTTTGCAGATTGCTCCGGGGATTAGTCGTAAGAATTTTGCATTTCAAAACTGGTTGGGCTTTGATGAAGAGGCTTGGGACAGAGTCATGCAAGAGGCTATGGATCAAGAACTGCAAGAGCTTGATTTTAAACTTTATGGCTTTGATATTGACCGTAAAATGATTCAAGCAGCACAGATCAATGCGAAAGCTGCTGGTGTTGACCATGTTATTGAACTAAAACGTGAGGCTGTTGCGACGGTTGAGCCACCTGCTGAAAAGGGATTGGCTATTTGCAATCCGCCATATGGTGCACGTATCGGTGACGAAGACAATTTGCGTGATGTGTATCGTGACCTTGGTTTTACTTTGAAACATCGTTTTAAAGGCTGGGACTGCTGGGTACTTTCAGGTAATAAAGACCTGATCATGGACTTGAAATTGAAATCAACGCGCAAGCATTTTGTTTTCAATGGCAATATTGAGTGCCGCTTTTTGAAGTACTCAATGTTCTAGATTTTATTTAGAAATGAAATTACAAAAAGGCAGCTTTGTTATTCAAAGCTGCCTTTTTTTATTGGCGAGCAAGGCGCGCGGTACGCGTGATATTGGAACCGGCGGTTTGCCACTGAAGATGCGTACAA
>JANNCH010000503.1:0-3039 GCA_031386315.1 Pseudobdellovibrionaceae bacterium | reverse complement strand
CCCGATGTTTTTTTATCAAGAGCAGTAAAGCCAGTTCCAATGCCCGTGACTTCGGCTTTGCGCTTGTAAAGTTCTTCGATTTTTTGAATGCTGGCTTTAACGATATCCATCGAGCCCACAAGGCCCGTCTGAGTTTTATTTTCGCCGACCTTGAACATCTCTGTCTCAGCCTGATCGATAAAAGACTCGATATCGACAAATTCATTGGTATAGGCACGCTCGACTAAGTTGTTGCTCGTTGCAATAAGCTTACGTAACAAAGCTTTTTCACGCACAATTTTGGCGTGACTAGTAATGTTAGCAGAAGAAATAGTTTTGTCTAAAAGGCTAATCAGATACTCGGGCCCACCGACGTATTCGAGCTCGTTGTGAGCCTGAAGAACGTTTGTGACTGTAATGATATCAATAGGCTGACCCTTGGTGTGAAGCTCTTTAATGGCCTCATAAACCTTTTGATGTGATGGCTTATAAAAGTCACCCACTTCGATCATGTCCCCGACTTGATCAAGTGCTTCGCGATCTAACATTAGACCGCCAAGAATCGACTGCTCAGCCTCAATATTTTGAGGAGGAATTCGCGTACTCATAGACCCCTCCCGAGACGCAAAAAGATAAATCAAAAGTGCAGGTCAGCGATCTGCTGCACAAAAACGTGCGAGTTTATAGTTCGCTCGCAGAGAGTGCGAGCCTTTAACATGATGGTGGTTCTAGGCTGGCTCGCTGATGAAAGTAAGTTATGTAATAAATACGTATTAGTTAAGTTTTTTTACACGAATTTTGTAGTTATCAATTTTCTTCTTCAGCGTGTTACGATTGATGCCAAGCATCTGTGCTGTTTTGACTTGATTTCCGTTATAGGCGCGCAGCGCAAGCTCTAGAAGAGGTTTTTCAACCTGCTCAAGAACCACATTGTACAAACCGTTCAGCTCAACTTGTGCTTCTTTTTGCTGTTGGAAAAGAACCTCCAACTTGCTTTTTACCAGCTTTTCCAAGCTGACAGACTGTAAATTAGCGACAAAAAGATTATCAGAACTGTTCAGGTTCGGCGTCATGGAACTCCCACATTAGCGTTCATTTATTTTTTTATGTTTTAAGAGGCTGAGGAAAGGTCTTTCGTGACTTCTTCATACTCCGCGTGTTTCGGATGACCAAATATACTTATGCAGCTGCAATTGCAACCTTGCAGTTGAATTTTGTTGCAGAATTTTTTCTGCCAACCAGCGTTCAGATACTTGCGCATATGACGGGCTGTACAAAACAGTAAAATTTTTGAATAAATCATGTTGACGGCAGAATTCTTCTGACCACACGAAATCCCCCTCGGAACAGATTACAAACTTAAACTCAGTTTCTTCATTTGAGAAACTTAAGTTTTCTAAAATAAAACTATCGGCAGCACCACTATCCGGAGTTTTTACGTCAAGAATTATTTTTACTTTTTTATTTACGCGCTCAATATTTTTTGAGCCACTGGTTTCCAAAGAAACTCTATAACCACGTTCACAAAGTGTATCCATAAGTGTGTGAACTTCTTTTTGCAGTAAAGGCTCACCGCCCGTAATGCAAACATACTGCGTTTTGTGTTTTTCAATTTCTGTGATGATTTGTTCAAGGCTTTGGTTGTCGCCTTCATAGTACGAATACTTCGTATCGCAATAAGTACAGCGCAAGTTGCACCCCGTGGTGCGAACAAAAACGGTGGGATTACCAACATAGCTGGTTTCGCCCTGTATACTGTAGAAAATCTCATTTATTTTAAGCATTTGACTGGGTCTTTGTCCTGCAAGTATGGGCCTAAAGTCAAGGCTATGCTATACAACCCATGTCTGGGCTTCTCTATTGTGTAAATATCCCGTAAATTTTTTAAATGAGCCAAATTCTTAAGAAATTTCGTCAAGACGTCATCGCCATCAGCTTTTTAGGCCTCGGATTGTTTCTAGGTATGGCACTTCTCAGCTTTAACCCCAAGGACCCCTCTTTAAATTCAATTGGGCAAGGCTTAAAGGCCTCTAATTATTGTGGCATCGTGGGCAGCTTCATATCTGATTTACTTTTCCAGTTTTTCGGTATGTCTTCATGGGTTCTAGTTATCAGCCTTGTGGTTATGTCTGTCGGAGCGTACCGCGGCAAGTCTTTGAATTTTAAAAATATCCGCTTTGTTTGGGCCCTTTTACTGATCATTAACACATCAAGCCTGCTTTCTCTTTATTTACCAGATATGCGTGTCTTCTCTGGGCAGATCTTCTTGGGCGGTCTTTTAGGTCTTAGCGTTTCGCAAGCCTTAGTGCGCGCTTTCAACTTCGTAGGCGTGCAGGTTATATTATGGAGCCTCACTGCAATGCTGGTAGTGTTTTACTCTGAAAAAACTTTGCAAGAGCTGGCGATCATTCCACATAAAATTTGGAAGAAAATTCAAGACACGGGGTTCGTAAAAAAACTTCAAGGCGTTGGGGTCTCTGCATTTTTTGTAAAAGAAAAGAAAACCAAAAAAACAGGCAAGGCAGAAAAAACGTTCTTCCCTCTCAGTGAGGAAAAGTTTGTGGAAAAAGCTCCACAGAAACAGTTGGTGTTTGCGGGTGCCGATGATCCAGAGGCCTACGAGGAAGAATCTGAAGAGGGCACTATTCCTCGCATGACGGCGCGCCTTCCCGAAAAGCGCAAAGTTATATTAAAAATAAAGCCCCCTCGTCGTATTGAAAATTGGGAAATGCCGAAGTTAAATCTTTTAGAAGACCCACCGGCATCACGAGTCAAAATCGATAAAATGGAAATTCAGCGCAAAGCAGACTTGCTTGTAGAAAAGTTAAAAAACTTTTCTATTGAAGGTGAAATCGTCGACGCAAAACCAGGCCCCCTAGTCACCATGTATGAATTCAAGCCCAATGCAGATGTTAAGATTAGTAAAATTTCTGAGCTAGAAGACGATCTTTCGCTCGCGCTTAGCAGTGAGTCCGTGCGTGTGGTTGGTCATATTCCTGGAACAGATGTTGTTGGTATCGAGACCTCGAATATCAGACGTGAAGTTGTATATTATAAAGA
>JANNCH010000476.1:0-6841 GCA_031386315.1 Pseudobdellovibrionaceae bacterium | reverse complement strand
GTGATCGTGGGGGGCTCTGTACTGTCCCTTGTGTTCATTGTAAGCAGTGAGGATAAATCCATTCTTTTCAGATTTCAGTAATTCTATAGAGTTCATATTTTCTTTAAATTGCAATGACAAATCATTCTTAAATTTACCATCATCGATTAATTCCTGAAAGCACGTTGTAGCTTTAATTATTTTTTCTTTCTCACTTAAATTCCATATTGCCGAAATATTATTTTCAAATTGATTGATATATTTTTTATTAATAGGAAGCCTCCTTGCAATAGGCTACAAACTCAAGTCAGCTTGAGGTCAAGGAAATTTAATTAATATTAAGTTTTTTAAGTTAAAACAGAGCTGTGGTGGTCCTGCAGGCTGGAATATATTTAGCAATATCCTTTAAGAGTTATTTTCGAGCCTTCATCAAAGCCGACTATTGCGGTCAATTGCACTATACTCTGCTTTGAAATGTAATGTCTGGCGCTTGAGACCGCTATAGCCAGGTCATTAGAACGAGCCTTAAAAGGCGTATATTCTTATCGTTATGGTCATATTGCTCGGACTTTCGGCCACAACGCTCAAAATTCTTTTATTAATTTTTGACACATGTTACAAAGTATCGATTTCCGGGGCTTTTATAATCTCCACCCGCCTGGGTGTATCCCGCAGGGCACCCAGTAATAGGAATCATCCCTTGGCAAGGAATGCTTGCACTCCAGGCGACCCCCTGTGTATAGACGCCGCAATGACTGCCACTAGCAACAGACGGTGAACCGGAAGTGTTACAATCCACAATTGCAGCATTTACTCCGCTAGCAGCCAACTTGACATATAAAGGAATCGTGATTTTTTGCGACGTGCTTCCATATACCATTGAGTTTGAGAATGGCAACACAAGATTATAAATGTATTCGTTGTTCGCGACATCGAGATCTTGAAACTTGCTAAGGCTAAGCGGATCAGCAGACGGACCAAACAAGTATTGAGTAGTGTTTTTGATTGAAGAAAACGCCGTGGGGCTGGCTGAATTTAATTGTATAATATTGTCTGATGCATCTCTAAATGCTGAAATACAAATACTGGATTTTGAAAGCCCCATTCGAACTAAATTTGCAGTATCGACGTTTCCAATTTTTAAATTGATCGTCCGAAATCCCTTGAGCCCGGTGTTAATGAGCTGCAAAACAGCGAGGCTCAAGAACCCTGCGAGTGCAAAACCCACAAGTACTTGCACTAAGCTAAATCCTCTAAAATCTTTAATCATATATGAAAACATAGTTTCAATATGTTTTCCAGTCAATCTGAAATACTAGCTAGAGACTCTAATCTGTGGTCTAGTCGACACGCGGAAAAGCTGGCAGTTCATACACAAATCCCCTCTTGGATGAGCCGCGAGGGGATTTGTTATTTAAGACCCAAGTTTTCGAATCGTCGATCAGCTCAAAGTTTAGGGATTAATAAGTAATTTATAAAGTGTCGTTCCGTAAACAGTGGTTGATTCCAATTTAGCTACGTCTGTGGCCCATTGAATTTTGAAAATTAGGACAGGGCCTTGAAACTGATCTTCGCTGCCACTTCCAATAAGTTTGGCAATAAGAAATGCTTTTTGTTCGTTGCCATATGGATAGCAATAAATTTCAGAATTATTCTTGAGGTGAAAGTGATTTTTACAATTTTTGCTAACGTCGGATATTCCGTCAAAAATCGACCCATAAGCGCTTGTAGCTGGAAAGATTAAGCCTGAATTTTCCTCAAAAGCTTCCTCACGATCAATGCCTGCAACGATTTGATCGAGAGTCAATTCATTCCCAGCAAGGGCCAGTGCTTGTACAGATGAGCCTAGCAATAAAGTAATTAAAACACTAAGTGCTTTCATGTAAGATTCTCCTGAGGTTAGAGCGCAATATAACTCAAAATCTTTAATTCAAAAATGTCATAATTTTTACACATAAAAAATATATGTCGAACTTTTGATCACAAAACCAATGATTTCTGCGGGCCCAATGCGTCGATAGGCCCCAGCAAAAGTGCTCAGAACCAATATAGCGCACATTAAAATGCAAGGATTGCTAACCCAACTTTGGCCTCTGCGTATTCCAGGCATGAAAACAAATGTGTACACATCTAAGTACTCATGCTATAATAAGTGCAAGTGAGGTATTTTATGGAATCCACATCCCCGAGAAGTTTTAGAGCAAACTTGAAAGAGTATATGGAACTAGCGACGGACAAGCCCATCCGCATTCAAAAGCGTGAGGGCAGTGCCTGCGTTTTGATGTCTGAGGAATACTACGAAGGGCTCTTGAGCGAGATTACGTCCCTACAAAAAAGTTTATTATCTGCAAATCAGGCCATTAAGGGAGAAGTTACCGAGTACAAAACGGGTGGTAAAGACCGTCTTAAGAGATTCAAAAAATGAAATTGGTCAAAACCTCGCAGTTCGATGTGGATCAACTCCATATCGAGGACCATATTTTTGAATCCAACGAACAACAAGTAAAGTTTGTCGAAAAATTCATTGAAGAATTGGATGCCGCCGTTCATTGGGTTCAGTCAAATGCCACCACTCCAAAAGAAGATGAAGTAGGTGATCGGTCATGGCCATTCTATCGTGATAACCGAGGACTGTACTGCTATCCCTTGAAATACCTCGTGGTGAGTTCGCCGAAGTCATCCATTCTCTTGAAGCGGATCATTGATAATCGAGAGCATAATTTGGATATTTATCCAGCTCATAAATTGGATAGCTTCTCTGCCGACGACGAGTAATTTGGATTGCCAACATCCAAGCTGCATTTCCCGCTATAGCAAGTGCAACACCCACACATAAAGTCAAAATCAAACAATTCTAAATACTTATCAAATGTAAATTTGATCCTTTACAGTGTGTGCGGTATGTCGTACACTTATAATCAATGAGCCAGCAGCTTGATGTTTTTAAAACAGATGAATTTGAAGAGTAGCTAAATGAGCAGTCACCAAAAACTCGGACAATAATCAAAGCTCGTTTGGATTTAGTTTCGTTAGGTCACTTTGGAAGTCACAAACGTTTTGAGGGACTCATCGAATTAAAGTGGCTCAACGGAATTCGTGTGTATACATTTATGTGGGGGACAGCAGTCGTTGTTGCTCTTCACGGAGGAAATAAAAATGGCCAAAGCCGTGATATCAAAAAAGCAAAAAAAATCAGGGATGAAGTCCTTGAAGGCTCACGTACCCTTCACAAGTAAAGAGTTAAAAAACGCTCAGCTTGTTATTGAAACGCTACTTGAGTGTATTCGCAGCGGAGACATTGAGTCATTTCGCAAAGTTCTAACTGCCCATCTAATGACGGTCAATAAAGCTGGTCTCGCAAAAAAGTCAGGAATTGGTCGCCGCACCCTATACGATTTAA
This sequence comes from Pseudobdellovibrionaceae bacterium, assembly GCA_031386315.1. GTDB lineage: Bacteria > Bdellovibrionota > Bdellovibrionia > Bdellovibrionales > Bdellovibrionaceae > JANNCH01. Next base: position 3,462 of record JANNCH010000476.1, on the reverse strand, counting down.
TGGACCCGAATAAAGAGTTCAATCCAGAGCTTTCAACAATCTCTGCGGTTATAAGATCGCTAGCTGCTTAGCTGATCTAAGCAACAGCGAGCCTGCTGGTCACAAAAAATCTGCACTCATCGTGACGTAAGCGCCTTCGTGAATTTCGAATACGAAATCATCCCGCGCTGCGCTTTGGCCGCATGTCCCGCCATTGCAAGTGTTGCATCCTTTAAAATACCCAGCCCTCCAAGAACCAGGGCTATTTGCAACACCCACACATAAAACTTAATGACTGAACCCATTGGCTCTCTTTTTCCGATGGATCACTTTCAATTTGCACAATCGATCACGAACGGTCGTTCTGCCGACGGTGTAAATCTTAGCGATCTCTTCCATTGTAAGCCTATCTTCCCAGTAAAGTTTTGCCAGCTCGTCCTGGTTGACTATTGGCTTTTTCCGCTGAACCCGGTATATACGCCTCACCACGAGTTGGTTTGGTTCGAATACACTAGCTTGGCTCCTACCAAATTTTTAAGGCCGCCTTCTGGCGGCATTAAAAATTTTCTTGTCTGCACTTCGGCTTCGCAGGAGTATTTTCTAAAGATTCAGAATTTTTCTTACAGAGTTTAGTGTTTCCTTTTTCAGCTGCAGGCGTGAAAAAAATGAAATTTGTTTTTTGTTTATAGCGTTAGTCAGTTTAGGTAGTGGCTTTTAATTTCTAAAAACAACATATAGAGTAAATAAATGAGTACTTTTAATAACTCCCAAAACAGTTTTGTAATTGAAGGCGGTATTGAAATAGCGCCGCTGCTTTTGGCCTATTCGCAATTTACCGAAGCTTTGAAGATTGCAAAATCCGATTTAGAAAAAGCAGGGGTCATACAGTACTTTGAATTTACCTATGAACTTTCATGGAAAACATTACGTCGAATTTTAAAAGAACGCGGCAAAGATCTGAATAGTTCAAAAACTGTTATTCGTGAGGCAGCGTTGGAAAAACTGATTGACTCGCCCGAGTTATGGTTTGAGTTTACCGAAGATCGAAGCAAAACGGTGCATACGTACAATAAAGATGTCGCCAATGACATTTTTAAAGATTTGCATTTGTTTGATGTGGAAATGACTGAACTTATCAAAAGACTAAAAAAACTTAAGCGATGACTCTTTATATTGAACCAAATCATCTCAAAATCGTCAGAGAAATACTAACGCCCTTTAATCAGGAATTTTATGTATTTGGTTCAAGATCAAAAGGGACTCAACGTCCACTGTCTGATCTCGACATTGTAAGTAAGATTCCTGTAACGAAATTACAATTTTCACAGATCAATGAGCAGCTGGAAGAGTCAAACCTACCATACAAAGTGGACCTTGTACTTTGGTCTGATTTGGAAGACGCGTTTAAAGAAAATATTCAAAAAGATCTTAAGCCGCTGTGTTAGCTTGGCTCGTTAAGCGGTTCTATGATTCTAAGGCTTTGCAGCTGTGGCCGCTTTATGATTATTATAAAATTTCTTTGGCGAATTTTTCTAGTTTGGATTTTATTGTTTCGCGGGCGACTCGGAAGGCGTCTTGTTTTTTTTCTTCTGGCATGGATGCCGGATCAGGTATGGGCCAATGAATTTTTTTTGCCTTTGATGATGCCAATACAGGACAGACCTCTTCGGTGCAAAGGGTGATGACATAATCTAAGTCGGCAAAGAATTTTGGTGGCAGGTCTTCGTGAAACTTTGAATAGTGTTTGGATGTATCAATGCCAACCTCTTTGAGCACTTCGATTGCGTAGGGTTGTACTTTGCCACTAGGTTCAGAGCCGGCACTTTGGACTTCTGCTTTATCTCCGAATATTTGACGGGCGAGGCCTTCGGCAATTTGACTGCGGGCTGAGTTTGCTACGCATAGAAATAGAATTTTCATCTTAGACTCCTCGAAAGTATTTTTTCTTTAACCAAAGGGATACTGAAACAAGACCAATTAAGACCGGCACTTCTACGAGGGGGCCAATGACGGTGGCAAATGCAGCTCCATGACCTATACCAAATGTTGCGATGGCGACTGCAATAGCAAGCTCGAAGTTATTAGATGCGGCCGTAAAAGACAGTGTCGCAGATTGGCTGTAATTGGCACCTGTCTTTTTACTGATGAAGAATGAAAACGCAAACATCAGCACGAAGTAAATGAGTAGAGGGATTGCTATGCGGATCACGTCCATCGGCAGTTGGATGATCTGCTCACCCTTAAGAGAAAACATTAAAACGATTGTAAGTAAGAGCGCGACTAGTGTTATCGGACTAATTTTAGGTAAGAAAACGTTTTCATACCAAAGGGCTCCATTTTTGGCTCTTAAGATCTTTCGTGTTAAATAACCCGCGATAAATGGAATCCCCAGATATAGGAATACTGCTTTTGCGACCTCGAATATTGATAAGTCTATATTCGTCTCGGCGATCCCAAGCCAGTGCGGCAAAACCTTCAGAAAAAACACAGCATAAAAGGGAAAGAAAATAATCTGAAAAATGGAATTGAATGCCACAAGTCCTGCACAGTATTCGCGGTTACCTTCTGCTAAGTCATTCCACACAAGAACCATCGCAATACAACGGGCAAGGCCAATTAGAATTAAGCCGATCATGTATTCTGGATGGTCGCGCAAAAATATCAGCGCTAAGGCGAACATCAAAGCGGGTCCAAGAATCCAGTTCTGAATGAGGGATAGCAAAAGAACCGTTTTGTTTTTAAACACAAGGCGGAGCTCTTCGTATTTTACCTTCGCTAGCGGAGGGTACATCATGAGGATAAGGCCTATTGCTATTGGAAGCGATGTTGATCCGATACTCATTTTGTTCAATGTTGAGATGATGCCAGGTGCAAAGAAGCCGAGAGTGATTCCGGCAAACATTGCCAGAAAAATCCAGAGCGTGAGAAATCTATCCAGAAAAGAGAGGCGTTTTTGTGACATTAGCATTTCCCTTCAAAACAGTTCGTTATTTTACAGCAGGCGATAGCTGCTTTGCTTTTTTCGCAGGATCTTTCTATTTTCTTAAGAGAGGCTTTCATTTTTTCAAGGTCTTTGATTTTTGCTTCGACTTCTTTGATTTTTAGAAGCGCAATTTTTTGAACGTCCCCACAGGTTGCCTTCGGGCTGGTGTTTAAATCTAAGATCTCTTGAACTTCTTTGAGTGTGAAACCGATTTCTTGTGCACGTTTAATGAAGCGAATTCGATAAATATCTTCTTCGGGATATTCGCGGAAGCCAACTTTGGTAGAGGGCTTTTTGACGAGACCTTTTCGTTCGTAAAAGCGAACGGTTTCAACCCCAACGCCTGATTCTTGTGCTAATTTTCCAATGGTCAGTTGTTTCATAGGCTCATGATAAACTCTGTACCATGGTACAGAGTCAAATGATGTTTTTTGTTTCTATGCGCAAAAGGCTGTGCGCAAAGAAAAGTGCAGCATGGGATGTGCTTTTACCTATTCTCA
>JANNCH010000382.1:0-4185 GCA_031386315.1 Pseudobdellovibrionaceae bacterium | reverse complement strand
AAGAAACCAATGATATTTTGTTAGGGGATATTTCCCGTGTGAAAGAAACGATCACAATGGGGTATGCGACTTATGAGCCAGAGATTCGCCGTGTGGATTCTGTAGGACCTCAAGTAGGTGCCGAGTTGAAACGCAATGGGTTCTTGGCGATTTTTTACAGTCTTTTGGTGATCTTGATCTATGTGGCTTTGCGCTTCGATTACAAGTTTGCTCCGGGTGCGGTTCTTTGCTTATTTCACGATGCTGTTATCGCATTAGCGATTTACAACCTAACGGGTAAAGAAGTGAACGTTCCAATTTTGGCGGCGATCTTGAGTTTGATCGGCTACTCGCTGAATGACACGATTGTGGTTTTTGACCGTATTCGTGAAACAGAAGGCACTCACCATGATAAGACTGAAAAGTATATCATCAACAAGTCGATCAATGACACTTTGACGAGAACTTTCATCACTTCAGGAACTACTTTGGTTTCTGCAGCGTGTTTGTATTTCTTCGCAGGTGGCATTGTATCAGACATCGCATTTGCCGTTACAATCGGTATTATCTTCGGGACCTACTCGTCAATTTACGTGGCGGCTCCGATGGTATTATTAATGGACAAGTTTAAAACTGTCCGTCGCTAGGAGCTCCTATGGGCACGTTGAGCACAGGGCCATTGCCCGAGACAATGTCGGTGCAGTGGCGCTCGCGTGAAAATGCAAACCATCAGTCAGTGGCGGGGCCATTCCCCGCATTGATTGGTAAAGTTTTAGCAGCACGTGGTTTCAAAGATTCTGATCAAGTCGATAAATTTCTATTTCCTAAAATTTCTGAGCTCAAAGATCCTTTATCTTTAAAGGGTATGGCAAAGGCCGTAGATAGAATCGCAAAGGCATTCTTGAATAATGAAAAAATCTGCATATATGCCGATTTTGATTTAGATGGAACGTCTGGCTGTGCCTTGCTGAAAAGCGGTTTGCTAGGGATGGGCTTTAAAGAGGTGCTTCACTATCAGCCGAAACGCTTATCTGAAGGTTATGGCTTCCATGCTAGCGCCGTTAAAGAACTACAAAAACAGGGCGTATCACTGATTATAACAGTCGATGTGGGAATCACCGCTTTAGAGGCTGCAAAAACTGCTAAGGATTTGGGTGTGGATGTGATTATCACAGATCACCATTTACCGGCAGAAACTTTGCCTGAGGCCTATGTTATTGTGAATCCCAATCAGGGCACCTGTGAGTCGGGTCTTGGTTATTTGTGTGGTGCCGGTGTTGCATTTTATTTGTTGCGAGCATTGAAACGTCACTTTCATGATAATGATAAGTTCCCTAAAAATAATTTTGATCTTAAAGAAGTACTTGAATACTTCACCATCGCAACATTGACGGACATGGTCCCGTTAGTCGATGATAACCGAGTTTTAGTCAAAGCAGGTTTGGTGCATTTGGCTGAAACTAAAAAACCAGGGCTTCGTGCGCTGCTTGAAGAACTTGATCTAGCAGATCGAGCTTTGACTAGCCAAGATGTGGCCATTCGTTTTGCGCCAAAGTTGAACGCGCTTTCACGTATGGAATCCGGAATTTTACCAATTGATATATTTTTAGTAGATAATCGTGATAGTGCCATTGATATGGTTCGCCAGGTTATGAAAAACAATTCAACGCGCGTACAATTGCAAAGTGATGCCGAACAAGAAGCCCTAGAGCTTTTGAAGTCATGGACTCAGCAAGATTTTGTTTTTGTGGCCTCTACAAATTTTCATCGTGGAATTGTGGGTTTGATTGCAACAAAGCTGACGCAAATTTATAATAAGCCAGCATTTGTCGGTGCCATCGGCGACGATGGGGTCATGGTGGGCAGTGCTCGTTTGCCTCAGGGCCATGAAAGTTGCTTAGTGCAGGCGATGTCGACGGCCAGTGAATTTTTAAATCGTTATGGTGGTCACTCGGCTGCCGCAGGGTTTGAACTTTTGCATAGCAAGTCACAGGGATTTATTAAAAAAATTGCTGAGCATTATGTGCATTTGCGTGAGCAACCAAAACCCTTTGAAATGTTTTACGATGTTTCGGCAAATCTTCCCGATGTGGGAAGTTTCTTGATGAAATGGTATGATTTTGTCGGTCCTTTCGGAAGTGGTTTTGCTACTCCCGTATTTATGTTTAAGAATGTGCAGCTGCATTCTAAAAAAGAACTCAAGGGCGGGCACTTTCGATTGAAAATTTCAGACGCCGAAGGGCAGAACTCGATGGAGGCTCTGCTTTTTACGCCCACGCCACGTCAGTTGAATGAGATGAATCGTGCGGGTGACTTTGTTGATATTTTAGGTGAGTTGCAGTGGAATTATTTTGCGGGTCAAAAGAAAATACAAATTCTGATTAAGGACTTAAAACATGCCAACCAAGAAAACTAAAGCCAAAGCGAAGCCAGCACCAAAAACAAGCGCAAAAAAAGCGACTTCAAAAAAGAAAAGCATCAAAGCCAAGGTGGATGATGTTTTAGTGAAGGTCAGCCCGCAGGTACAAAAAACCGTGGATCAGTTGATTGCAACACTACAAAACACTCGTGAAGCTCGTATGGGTGATTTGAAATGGTTGGCGGGACAGATTTTGCTTCGCTCGAAAGAGATTAGCGCGCAGATTAAATCTGTGGGTAAAAAATCTAAACCAGCTAAACCAGCAAAAAGGACTTCGGTTAAAAAATGAAGTCCAAGGTCGTAGTTCTTTTATCGGCGGGTCTTGATTCCAGTGTGAATCTGTATCAAGCAACGCAAGATCACGAAGTGGTTCTGGCGTTAACCTTTGATTATGGTCAAAAAGCTGCAAAAAAAGAACTCGAATCTTCGCAAAAGCTTGCCAGGCAATTGCAAGTTCCACATAAAGTGCTCAATTTAAATTGGTTCAAGGATTTTAATAAATCTTCTCTGTTAGTAGATAGTGAAACTGTCCCAATAGGAACACAAATTCAAATGGACGATAAAGTTGCTTCAGAAGCATCTGCAAAATCCGTTTGGGTCCCCAATCGCAACGGAATATTTTTAAATATTGCTGCGGCTTTTGCAGAGGCGCTTGGCGCACAGTATGCAATTCCAGGTTTCAATATCGAAGAGGCGGCAACGTTTCCAGATAACTCAGAAGCTTATATGCAAAAGTTAGATGCTTCTTTTGCTTATTCGACGGCCAATAAAGTACAGGTAAAATGTTTTACTTCCGCTTTAAATAAAACTGAGATCGTTTCTTTAGGTGAAACACTCAATGTCCCTTGGCATCTGATTTGGCCCTGTTATTTTTCGCGTGAAAAATGGTGTGGGCAATGTGAATCTTGCCAGCGTGCAAAACGGGCGTTTAAAACTGCACAGGTCCCAGTCGAAGCTCTCTTCAACGAATAACTTAAGGGATTTCCATGCAAACATATTTTATCGAAAAATCTTTAACCTATGATGGCTCTCAGCTGCGTTCGTTGTTCGCATATTTAGACTATGGCGTTTTAGGGCCTTCCATTGTTTCTTGGGTAGGACCTTGCTCGATTCCATTTGAACATATGGTGGACGGTGAAGATTTGCTAGCAAAGGCCCTGATTCAGGGGGATGAGATGCTACATTTTATTGTCGAAATATTTGATCGTGATTTGTTTTCAGGAGTAGCGCTGCAACGAATGTTTGCAGCCATTGCAAAAGATTATCTTGAAGTGAAAGCTGCAAACACTTTGGGAAGTTTACGTTTAATCCGTGAAGGCGATGATATTTATTTAGGTGAAAAAAAGTTAAGCATTAGTATTTCTACAAAATCTCCAGTGTCGACAATGATTCATTTCGCAATGAATGTGACAAACAAAGGAACTCCGGTTCAAACCTTGAGTCTAGGGGATCTGAAGCTAGATCCTGTTCGTGTGGCTGAAGATTTGATGAATGCGTTTAAGAAAGAATTTATTTCGATCATGGCCGCGACCCAAAAAGTTCGTCCGGTGAATTAGTCATGGGCACCTTGATTCTTCGAGAGCTAGGTCCACAGGATGAGGTCGCTTTTTTAGAAGGCGCCCAGTCTTGGATGGATGAGCTCAGTTGGTACACTTTTGTGTGGAAGCCTGGGATGTCCCACCAAGAGCATCTGCAAATTTTGCAAGACGAAAAAGACCAAACTAAAATTCCAGCGAAGCGAGTGCCATCGAGCATGCTCTATGCTTTTGTGGACGGAAAAATCGTGG
>JANNCH010000292.1:0-3160 GCA_031386315.1 Pseudobdellovibrionaceae bacterium | reverse complement strand
CACGAATTTTTAATAACGACTGAATTTTGGCCAACAGCTCTTTTCGTCGAAATGGCTTTTGAATAAAATCGTCTGCCCCGTTTTTGAGCCCGATGGATTTGGCTTCGTCTTGATCATTTCCTGAGACAATAATAATTGGTATGCGCTCCGAACCTGGTTTGGCTCGCATTGTTCGACACAACTCATAACCAGAAAGTCCAGGCATCGAGAGATCGGTGATGACCAGGTGACATTTGTTGGCTGGATTTGAATGCCACTCTAAAAAAGATTGGGCCGAGCTGAATGATACGACTTCATATTTTTCGTTCTTTAAGATGTCACTTAAAATGGAGTTGAAAGTGTCGTCATCGTCCAGAACACAAATGATTTCAATAGAAGTATCAATGTAGGTTTCCAAATGTCACATCACTAACTTTTGGACTAGCGCCCTCAGTTTTGCATTTAAAACGAGGTCGTATTCGCCACACGACGCATCGATTGTGGCAGTTTCAAAATTTTTGCTAAGGCCACACAATAAGACTTTCATAGTGGGAACTTCATTTTCGGATACTACCTGCAGAAATCGAATCCACCAAGGACAGCCCTATACGTGCCACTTCAAGCAGTTGAAAAATAACGCAGTCGCACCAAATGGGTAGAATCCCTTGTAAAGAAATTTGTTCATGTCGATGCAGGTGCCGTAAGACCGCAACTTTTGCAAAACTAGATAGAAAGATTCATGTCTATTTGCCGCACGTGCACATTGAGATCGCTCGACACGCCTGCACGATGATCAGCTAGAATCAAAATCGGTGCACATCTTTGTGAGTTTTAATTTTTCAAACGAAGCCGCATGATTTTTCGACGCCCGACAAATAGTTTGTGTAGTGCCCGTTATGTGTGCGACTGTCAGGATCAACGATCATTGGTTTGAATCTAGTTCTAATCCAGATCAACGTTTGCAATCTGAATCCACGACCGCCGCTGGCTGGATATCCATTGCCAGCGGCAGTAGCTACGATTTTTCTATCTTTGCTTCTGGACGCTGTGCGTACTCAGCCCATGAACCATCAAAGAGCCCAACTTGCTTGGCACCGGCAATGTAGAGTCCAAGCACAAGAACTGCGGCTGTCACTCCCGATCCACACGTCGTGACAATTGGTTCGTCGAGATTCACTCCCTTGTCCGAAAATATTTCACGAATCTTGTCGCCAGATTTTAGACGACCAGCCTCAACGAGTTCGCCAAATGGCAAATTCATTGCTCCGGGCATGTGGCCAGAGCTCAGGCCAGGTCTGGGTTCCGGAGCAACCCCATTAAAACGGGCGGCGGTCCTGGCATCTAAGATTTGTCCACCCGATGAAATCAATTCTTGAATTTGCGCAAAGGTTTTCACCGCATTCGAATCAAGATGAGCCTTAAATGGATGAGGTGCTCTGTGAGGTGGACCGGACTGCAAAGGAAATTTTGCTTCACTCCAAGCACGTAGGCCTCCATCGAGGATAAAAACATTTGTTGCGCCAAACGTTCGAAGCATCCACCATGCGCGAGGGGCAGAAAAAACGCCAGCTTGCTCATACACCACAATTTGCATGTCATCACCAACGCCCAGGCTAGACATCAACCGCGAGAATTCTTTCTCTGTCGGCAACATGTGTGGCAGAGAGGTCGTTTTGTCAGACATTTTTTCGATGTCGAAAAATAGTGCTCCTGGAATGTGCGTTGTGAGATAAGTGGCATGCGTATCTATCGGAGGTTTTACGCCAACCGGAGGCAGCGTAGCATCTAGAACAACGACATTGGTATCTTCGATACGTTGGTAGAGCCAAGAGGGCGAAACTAGAGGACTCATCTATACCTATCTTTCTTTCGTCATTGGAATGTGAAACCTATCCGGCAAATTTGCGCTGACTGCCCCGCTTCATCATACTTCCTCTTAATGTGATCCAAAGTCAAAGCCTCGAATAATGGCACGCCTAATGCGCGCAAAACAAACCATGTGTCCGATAATATTGCGGAACATCTACCGAAAGCAAAATTGAAGGCTCAGAAATTCGATTAGTTAGCAAAGGCAAGGCCGAAGCTCGTTTGGCAAATATTCAATGTTCCAATCTTGGCTTCTTGAACTTCAATGCTAGCACCGACGTTTTGACAAAATATTGGCCTACCCTTCGATTTGCTTGCCGCCTACAATGGTTGAAATCGAAGGAGCCACCATGCATTTTATTTTATCTTTGCTTTTAGTTTCAACCACAATCGCATTTGCCGAACAGCTTAAAGAAATCACCCCCGCCGATCACGGCCGGATTAACCCATCAGCATTCAAACCAAAAATTGATTCTCCAAAGGTTGGCATCTACATTGAAAATCGCCCGGTCAGACAATCGAAGATCGTCACAAAATCTAAAATAGTTGCAATGATTGAAGCGAATAAGGATGCCAACAAATCGCAGGCAACCGGTGAACAAATTGCAAAACTCCATGCAGATCGAAAGAGTTTGGACATGACGCTTGTGCAGGTCTCTAAACAGCAAGAGCATGAACTCCAATTGCTTTGGGACGATTTAAAAATCGACCAGCGAACCTCGGCCATGAAAGGCGAAAAGGTCGAGTCTGATGCGCTTTCAAAGGGTTTGATCATTGGCAATCTAAAGGAATTGACCGCAGATGAGCTCCGCGCAGAAATTGAAATTAACAAAAGAGAAATGCACGAGACTCAGATTAAAATTAGTGACCTTCCAGCTGGACCACAGTCCGCAAAAGCCAAAGGTGAACTAGACAAGAGCTTGAACTTGGCGAGGCTTTTTGAAGGTCTTGCGAAGTTTGCCTTGGCCCAAAAAAATGCGCCATAAGCACTAGCTCTTTAAAATATTGGTAAAACTATAGCTTGTTGCTCAGGGCTTTGATCACGGATAGTTTGTCAGTTTTTTCATTGGAGCTGTACGACTGCTCAAGGCCTTGCATCAAAGTTTCTATTTGACCAGGCGCTGGTTGCAACACGTCCGAAAAATCTGCTTTGAAGTTTTCGCTCAAAAACCTTTCGGCATTGGTGGCATCGTTTTCTGGACGGTAAAAAAACGACGATTGCCGAACTTCGGCAAACGCGTTGTCGTCGGTGTTGAGCGGCGCCGAGGACACCAGCTCCATCACCTGAGTGCGTCCCATCGAAAAATTTGAAAGC
>JANNCH010000289.1:0-2488 GCA_031386315.1 Pseudobdellovibrionaceae bacterium | reverse complement strand
TACTAAAATTTGGTACTGCTTAACCTGCCCACCCATGACAACGACCTGACTGATTCCAGGAATCGCCATCAAGCGTGGACGTATGGTCCAATCTGCGAGGCTTCGCATTTCCATAGGCCCCATGGCTTGATTTGTACTTGTAAGTCCAACAAATTGAATCTCACCCATGATAGAAGTGACGGGTCCCATCTGAGGTTTTATTCCTGCCGGAAGTCGATCTTGTAAAAGCTGGAGCCTTTCGGCGATCAGTTGTCGATTCTGAAAGATCTCGGTGCCCCAGTCGAATTCGACATATAATATAGATATACCGACTCCGCTTGAAGAGCGAATTCGTAAAATTCCTGGTGTTCCATTCAGAGTAGTTTCAATCGGAAGCGTGACGAGAGTTTCGACTTCTTCAGGGGCAAGTCCATGGGCCTCGGTAACGATTGTAACCGTGGGTCGATTTAGATTCGGGAAAACATCAACAGGTAGCTTGGTTAAGATCCAGCCGCCGTAAGCAACAACTGCTCCGGCCAAGATCAAGACCATCAGTCGGTTTTTCAGTGATAGGCGTATAAGCGAGTTCAGCACTTCAAGAGCCCTTCATCGCGCGCTTTACAATAGTCTCTATTTCTGCAACGACGTGTTCATGACCCGGTTTTAGTGCCGGAGCTAGGCAAGTATCTAAGTGATCCTGTAGCAGCATCAAGCGGCAACTGGAAAGTGCAGAAATGACAGCGCTTAGCTGCTGCAGAATATCTGCACATGGTTTGTGGTGCTCAATCATTTCAACGACTTTAAGCAAATGGCCGTCGGCTCTTTTGAGTCGAGTGACGGCTTCTTTGTGAGAAGAGTGTTCGTGATGCTTTTTGTCTTTAGCCATAGGCGTCCCCCGATGAATACCTATCCTATCCTGGGGGATAGGATAGGTCAACCAATGATTTGTGTCAGAATCATAATAGGCTGCCTAAAGGCGCTTTTATCTTCAAAATCAACTATGAACGTCTAATATTAAATCATTCGCTCTTTGCTATTTGTGATTCGCAAGGTTAGGTTTGCTTTCCAACTAAGGGGTTATTGTTGAAAACAAGCATTCTACTTCTAATCATACTTTTCGGGTCGGTATGTACAGTCGCAACTGCAACTGAAGATACTAAAACAGTTCAAATTACACAAAGCTTCAAGCCCCAAGTTGAGGGAGAGGTTGTCGATCTGTGGATCCCAATACCTATAGAGGTCAAAGGGTACCAGAGTATCGTTTCGCTTACACACTCTGGAAACGCCGACAATGTAAAAACAGAAACAGTCAGTGGTGTTCAAATTTTGCATGCCTCATGGTCTAAGACACAGCATCCAGAGTTTAAGGTAGAGACGGTAATAAAAATCAAAAAACAACGTGGTGCGCTTAAAGATGATCAGGATGTGAGTCGATACTTGCAGGCAACAGCCCATGTACAGACAGATGGTATTGTTCAAGAGACTGCAAAAAAAATCGTTGGAAAAATTAAAGATGACGATCAAAAGGCGAAAGCAATTTATAACTGGATAGTTGAAATGACAACTAGAGATCCTGGCACACGCGGATGTGGTTTCGGAGATGTTAAATCGACTCTCACAGTAGGAAATCTAAGTGGCAAATGTGCGGATCTTAATTCGCTCTTTGTTGGCCTTGCTAGAGCTGCAAAAATTCCTGCCCGAGAGGCTTTTGGACTTAGGGTGGATTCATCTATAGAATCGGCTGCCTTAGGTAAAGCTGGTGATATTTCTAAATCGCAACATTGTCGAGCTGAGTATTACTCTGCCAAAAGAAAGTCATGGATTCCTGTCGACCCGGCGGATGTACGCAAAGTTATTTTAGAAGAAAAGCTTACTATCGCTGATGCAAAAATAAATAAACTAAAGAGCAAATTTTTTGGATATTGGGAGGGCAATTGGACGATTTTTAATTATGGTCGAGACTTCGTTATTCCCCACGCTCAAAAAGACGTCCAAGTAAATTACTTTATGTATCCACTGCTGGTAAGCAAGTCGTCCAGTCCGGATGGGATGGATCCCAAAGAGGTTTCGTATACAATTGAAAGTAAAATTCTTTAATATTCAGAATGAACGATTGTAGAGTGGGTCATAGTACCAAGTCAGTATTTTTCGAATCCAATTACGGTTTGATGTAAGTCCTCTGCCTGCACTATATTCTTGCTCAGAAAAATCTAAATCCAATAAAATCTCTTGAGTTCGAGCTCCACCAAGTTTTCGTGAGATAGCCTTCACAGAAGCGCGAAAGCCCTGAAAAGTATCAATCATTTTTAAGATTGAGCTGTTCTTATCAACAACATAGATATTGTAGATTCTGTCGATTCTTTCCTGTATGGGCACGTCTAAAATAAGTGATTTACTATTTTTAATTTTAATAAACAACGATTCAGGAATATGTCTTTTGCCGATCATTCGACTTTCACTTTCGATCAACACAGGCTGATCGAGCTTAGAAAGCTTTAGTAGTTGGACT
>JANNCH010000262.1:0-7585 GCA_031386315.1 Pseudobdellovibrionaceae bacterium | reverse complement strand
GCAGGTTTGGGCGCAGGTGCAGGGGCCGGTACTATTGGTGCTGGAGTCGCTGGTTTAGTTTCAACGGGTTTAGTAGGCTCTGCAGGTTTGGGCGCAGGGGTTGGCGCAGTAGGCTTTAAAACTGCAGGCTCTTCCTTTTATTTAAAAAGTGGTTCCGTATCTTCGTGCAATGTGCCCACGTAAAGGCCGCCATCTTCTTCGACATCTGTGTGATCTTCATCTTCCGTGTCGTCGTCGGCTTCTTCTTGGCTTTGAGAATCAGAATTGCCAACCTCATCTTTTTTAGACTCTTCAATTTCTTCTTCAGGTCTTGCGGCCCCATCCAATTCAATTTCAACTTGAGCAGCATAGGTATGACCGTCTTTACGAACGTAAAAGTCTACGATCAGCTGACGGCAAAAACCTTCGACATCATTTTCTAAGCAAGTGATGCGTGCACGTGATTGTTCGTAGTCAATTTCGGTACCAGCAGCAGGATACAAATTGCTGGCCTCTTCGGATTTAACGGATCCAGTCAATGAATAATCTTTTGCTGAAAGAACTGTTTCGTCTTTATCGACTAATTTGTACGAGCCGACTAATGAGTAGTGGCCACCAATTTTATCTAATTTCAAATTCGTATTTTGCAACGTCAAAAAGCCAATGATGGTATTTGATCGCTTCATGACCACAGGGTTTTCAGGAGTGATGTTTTTGTCTGTAACCACTGTTTGTGAAGAAACAGAAAAACCACTGCTTCCTCCGCAACCGGCAGTGAACAAGAAAGGTAGTAGTATTAAGTACCTCATGATTTTCATAGATCCTCCGACGTTCTTATAAGCACGTAGGATGCCGCTCGATTCCTGATGCGTCCGACAAACCATCTGGCAATGGGCTTTCATGCACAGTATTTACTTCAGGCAGTGACAATTTTGGTCCCTGAAAACAGGTGCTTTTCACACCCGGAGTGTCTTAAATCTAGACAATAATCCAAGCAGAACCACTCTTTGAAACGAAAAATACCTTTACGGCAAAAAATTAAGTAGCATAAAAGAATATGAAAATAGAAAAAAGTTTATTCCAATTCTTAATTGCATCATCTGTTATTGTGACTTTTGTGACTGGCTTGATATTGATTTGTGGACCTGTTTATGCCGGAAATAGTCGACCTTCAGGTCCAGGAATGGGCGTTGGTGATTCTATATTTTCTGATCCACAGCCTATGCAACAAAATGATCGTCAGCCTCAAAAATCAATTCCAACTGGCAGCGCAGACTCGGCTCAGCAGTCATTTGACTGCGGCAAGGTTATGAATGAAATCCAGAATCGTTCGGGCGGGGCAGAGGCACCGGTTGGCAGTGATTTGACAGCTGTCTGCAACACTATGGAGGTCATGAATAAAATTGCCAATAAGATTCTCAATGAGAGTGGTTCTGGCAAGGTCACAGCTAGTGACGTCGAGAATGCTGTCGCACTTTTTAGTAGCGAAATAGAAAAACAATTCCCTGAAAGTTATGTTTTAAATTTAAAACATCCATTACTAAAATTTTTCATTTCTGAAGTGATATCTGAGGCGCACGCTGTACGAAGTGGTGAGATCGCGTGCGACGGAACAAACTGTCGAAAAACTTTTTTTAGAAATCTTACTGAAGGATTAAAAAAGTTTTTTATGGGTCTTGTGGGTATGTCTAAGTCGACTGGCAATGACAATATGTACAAAATTTTGAATGGCGAAAAAGTGACTGTCGATGCCCAGGCCGTTGGAAACATTGTTGGTGCAGGTTTGTCGTATGTGTGCCCTGCCTTAAAAGGTGTTCGAACAGGATTTGCGTTTATTAATTTTGTGCAAGAATTCAGACGGCGTGGAAATGTTGCATTTCGAAAAGCTTCAGTTGAATACGAGACCCGAGGTCAAAATCAATGTTGCTCTGGGGGATAGCGAAAATCGAAAATTAAATTGAAGTGGCAGTAATTGCCGCTTCAATGTCTTTTTCCATGTCTTGTGGTTCGATCTGTGGTGCAAAGCGTCGAATGACTTTGCCATCTTTACCGACAAGAAATTTTGTAAAATTCCATTTGATCAACTCTGTTCCGAGGACTCCGGGTGCCTCTGCTTTGAGCCAGACATAAACTGGATCCGCATTGGATCCATTGACGTCAATTTTAGCCATGACTGGAAAGTTGATACCATAGCTGAGTTCGCAAAAATTGTGAATTTCTTGATTGCTGCCCGGTTCTTGTGAACCGAATTGATTGCTTGGAAAAGCAATGATTTCAAAACCACGTTTCGCAAATTTTGAATACAGATTTGCAAGTCCTTTATATTGAGGAGTAAATCCACACTTGCTGGCTACATTCACAACCAAAACAACTTTGCCGGCTAACTTGTCTAGTGGATAGCTACTTCCATCCGAGTTTTTTGCAACAAAGCTATAGAAGTTCTGATTTATCAAAGTATTCCTTTTATTATGTGTAGCCATATTGAACGAGAGCAGCAGGGCCGTGTCAAATTGAGAAACAACATAGTCGTGTTATTACCCTTCATTTTTCTAGACTATGGGCCGATGAGTGTTTGTGGGTATGAAGCTTTCACTTTTTTCATTCATTTTCCTAATTATTGCAGCACGGTCTGCAACGGCTGCAGTCACATGTTCATTTAATGGTTCTTTGTCGACGACAGGGTCTGATTGCAATACGTCAACGACTGGCAACACCTCCGGGACGGATAACTTTTCTGGATACTATAGCACTCCGCCTACGGCCCCCACTCCAACTGTTACTGCACCGACAACACCTACAAATCCGGGTTCAGGTGGTGGAAGCAATGCCGCGGCAAATCAGCAAAACGGAAATTCAAATAACTCTAATACGAACGAAAACAATTCCAATAATAGCAACGGGAACAACAACGCAAACAATGCAGGTGCTGGCAATACCACTGGTAACGCCAGCTTCGATGCCTGTGTAAATCAATCGCAGAATTTAATTAATGAGTGTGCAAAGAAACGTGAAAGCGCGTTGAGTAATTGCGATACAAATAGCAATTCATCATTAACGTCGGCCATGGGCACGGCTTCGCAAATGACAACTGCAATGAGTTCGTCAGCGCCAAGTGCCAGTGGATCTTGTTCAAATATGGGTATGCTGGGGGCTAGTGCGCAAGCGGCATTGGCAGGTTATCAGATGACTTGCTCGAATGCAAAAAATAGCTGTGTGGATGCCTGCGAAAATGCACGCAAGAGCATGGTTCAATGCGCTGGTCAGTCTGGAATTTCTTTGATGGCTATACAGGCGACCGAGGGCTACCGAGATGTTTCTTCGAACTATAGTCAATGCAGTTCGCAGCAGGCAAAGGTCGATCAGGCAGGTACAGCTTTAACAAATATAATGTCTGAAACACAAAAGGCAAAAGAATGCGCTGCTCAGCTAGCTGCAATGAATACTCCGAGCAATGATCCAAATTCTGTTTATTGCAAAGCCCACCCAACTGTGGCGAGTTGTATTTTGGATTGTAATCATCCAAACATGGCCAGCAATCAAACATGTATTTGTATGAAAAACCCTTACGACGCTTCATGCGGTGGTGCGGGATCTAGTGGTTCTGTTGCCGGTGGATTTAATACGACTTCTGGTGGCGGTGCTCGTGTGGCTGCTTCAAAATCCAATCCGACAATTGGCAGTGATACTTTGGATATTGATCGCTTGAACGAAATCGGCACTGAAGGTCGCCGCAAGATGGCTGGACAAGCGGCTGAAGAAGCTGGTGGAAAACAAGGCGGCAGTGCCAATGTCGGAGCGGCGACGCCGGACAATAGTGGCAGTGCGCGTGGTGGTGGTGCAGCTCTTCCAGCAGAAGTTCCTGGTGGTAATGTGAACAGTGGTTTCTATGGTGCAGGCGGAGGCTCTGGCGGTGGAGGCGGCGGTTCTGGCTATGGAGAGGGTGCTGGTGGAAGTTATGCTGCTGGCGGTGCAAGCACGGCCAACGGTGCCGGCGGACTCGGAGCGCCTGACTTGCGTAAGTTTTTACCAGGCGGACAAATGGATCCTGCTCGTCGAGGCATCGCTGGAATCAACGGGGTTGATGGGATCTCGGGACCTTCTGAAACTAATTGGGCCAAGATGCAGAGACGCTATCGCTATCTTGAGTCTACTTTCTTGCCTTAAATTTCTTCCTACATTTTGAATTCGAGCCCATGCTGTCCAACCACTGTAGAGGAAGTTAGATTATTCTTTGAAGTTTAATTGTTGGGAGCGTTTTTTCGAGGTTCGACTTTTTTATTGTCGACTTATATTGGTGAACTTTATTTTTCTAAATAACTAAATCATTTTGTGAAGTGTTGCTAGGGCATGTTCGCGGTGTTTGGATTCTATTAGCACTGTTGTGCTCATGGCGCTGATGATTGTATAGTGTACTTTTATTTTTTCTTTTTCTAAGCTTTCTAGTGCGGATTGGATGATTTGAGGGGATGTAACGCCTGTGCATGTGGCGGTGACTGTGGAAAAGTCTGTGGGCTGTAGGGTGATCCCTTTGAATGATTTGATTTCATTTTTTATGGCTGTCGTGATTTCTTGGGGGCCAGTCAGTAATAAACTTTGTCTATTGCCTTGGGTTTCTGCGTGCAATAGTTGTGGAAAGGCAATTTGTTTTTGTTCCAGAGTCTGTTGGAATTTTTTAAGAGCCTCTGCGATCGAAGTGCTTTCGCAGTATATTTGTAGCACTGTTTCGTGAGAGTTCAGTGATAATACTTTGCTGGATTCAAACATATTAAGTCCTTTTTTGACGAGTGTGCCTTCGTCAGTCTTATTCGATGCGGGGCCGATGTATAAGGTCACATCTCTTTGTTTTGCTAATTCAACAGATCTGTAGTGCAAAACTTTTGCGCCCCAAAAGGTCATTTCCATTAGTTGATCATAGTTCAGTTGATGGAGGGCTTTTGCATCTGAAACTAAGCGTGGATCGGCTGTAAATACTGCGGGCACATCTTTTAAAATTTCACAGCGATCGGCTTTGAAATAGGCGGCCATGGCGACTGCGGATGTGTCAGAGCCCCCGCGTCCCAAAGTTGTGATCTCTTTGGTTTCAGGCGAGACCCCTTGAAAGCCCGCAAGAATAACAACTTTGTTTTGATCAAGGGCTTCTTGCACACGAATGGGTTTTACATCTTGGATAAAGGCATTCACGTGTGAGCGATCCGTGAAGATTCCGGCTTGGCTTCCAGTGAAGCTGATGGCGTGGCACCCCAGGTCGTTCAGCGCCATACTTACTAATGACATACTAATGCGCTCGCCGACGGTGAGTAGCATATCTAATTCGCGTAAATGCGGATTGCCAGAAACTTGGTTCGCTAAATCAATCAGTGAATTGGTGGTTTTGCCCATGGCGCTGACAACGGCGATAAGTTGTGTGCCTCCGCGGGCGTATTCAGCAATGCGCTTGGCGACTTCTTTTATTTTGGCAGGGTCGGCAAGAGTGGCACCGCCATATTTTTGCACGATGAGTTTGCCAGGTTGCTTATTTTTCCCGATCATTCGGATCATTCCAGTCGTTATTCTAAAGCGAGATTGCGTTCTTTCTGGTGAACATACGATGTCACAAGTGTAGCGGAGCCTCGAGGCACACGAATGTAATGCTTGTTCACCTGGCGTGGAATATATCCTAGAAGCAGCTCAGCATTCAAATCTTTGAGTGATTTTCTTGTGACGCCCAAGCGATCTGCGATGTTATCAAGGTCTGTCCCGCCCGGGGCTTGAACAATTTCATAATCCAGTGGGTCCATTCTAGACAAATCACGGAAGCCATACAAGTTAGGAGCTTTCGCAATCAACATCGCCGCTAAAATTTTAGGGACATACTCTTGAGTTTCTACCGGCAGAGCTTTTAATTGAATCAAAGTCCAATAATCTTTTGTTCCGTGCTTTTTGATCTGTCGGCGCAATCCGTTTTCGCCCATATTGTAACTTGCAGCAACCAAGTACCACGAGCCAAACTCACTGTGCAAATCTTTCATATAACGAATGGCTGCCAAAGTGCTTTTGCGAAGATCACGGCGCTCATCTAACCACCAATTTTTTTCTAAGCCATAGCGCTCACCCGTAGGTTGAATAAACTGCCAAGGTCCCACGGCAGAGGCCGTGCTGGTTGCGACTGAAGAAAAACCACTTTCAATCATTACCATATAAGCAAGATCGACTGGCATATTGGCATTGCGTAATTCTTTTTGAATCATCGGCATGTATTTGTAAGATCTTTGCAACCACTCGCGAAACCATTTTTGGCCACGAACTTGGTAGTAGGCGATCCATTTACTAACTTTTTTATTGTAAGTAACTGGCAAATCAAAAATTAGATGATCTGATTGCGCAGGCTTTGCACTCACTGTCATGGCTTTGAGGCGATCTTTTAATGTTTGTTGAGCCATCGCCACTGTTGTTGTTGCTTGCAAGACCGCATGGGGCTGTGCAGATGCCTTAGAAGTACTCGCTTGGGCAAAATCGATATTGATCACACAAAGAAGCAAAAAAAATAGTCGCATAGATTTCATTATGCGGGCAAGCCCTTGCGGCGTCGATATTTCACGACTTTTGCGACTAAAACTAGCCTCTAGTTTTTTGTCATTTTGCCGAGGGCTGGCGTCAAAACACTGACTCGACTTTAGAATAGGAATTTCTTGCTACAGCCGACTTTTGTATTGAAATCAAGACTGACGTCGAGCTTCTGACACACTCAGAAAATATGGCATATGTGTTGCTCTAGTAATACTTCGGAGGGGTCCAGCATGAGTACAAAAGGTCTATACACCGCTTTAAGTGGTGCCATGGCACAGAGTCTAAAATTAGATACCATCGCCAATAACATAGCCAACGTGAACACCCCTGCGTTCAAACGCGACCAACAGCTGTTTCAAGAATATCTAACCGCGAATGAAAAGCCACCTGAAGTTATGCAAATCCCGCGTGATGTGGCTGCAATCGAAAGTTTTTATAATATGCAAGGTGGCGACAAAAGTTTTGTCGACAGTAAAGGCACATTCACAGATTTTTCTCAGGGTGGACTTAAGCACACGGGCAATGCTTTGGATATTGCCATTGATGGCAAAGGTTTTTTTGAAGTGGCAACGCCGGGTGGTGTTAAACTCACTCGCTCTGGAAACTTCACCATGGACGGCAATGGTCAATTAGTGACCAAAGAAGGCTATCCAGTTTTGAAACAAGCCGAAGCGGGTGCTGATCCAGCCTCGCGTGTGATTCGTCTTCAAGGCAATGCAGCTGTTACGATCAGTGACACGGGCGACATCATCGAAGGCACCGAAAATTTAGGAAAAATATCTTTAGTCGATATTAAAAATGTGGACGTACTTCAGAAAATGGGAAACTCGCTTTACGGTTTTAAGCCGAATATGGCACCTGAAATGGTGAATATTGATAAGCCGAGCGTTCGTCAGGGTTTCATGGAAGCCTCAAATATCAATATCGTGCAAGAGATGACAGATATGATTTCTGCTCAGCGTGTTTTTGAAAGCACGCAAAAGGCCATCAGTGCGTACGATTCGATGGCTGAAAAACTGAATACAGTTGGAAAAACAACTCCATAAGGGGAATTGAATGG
>JANNCH010000259.1:0-2626 GCA_031386315.1 Pseudobdellovibrionaceae bacterium | reverse complement strand
AATTGACCGCCTTCTTCGTAACCCACGTATCCCGGAGGGGCTCCGACCATTCGAGCTACGGCATGCTTTTCCATATATTCGCTCATGTCAAAGCGTGTGAATGGGAGTCCCATCAACTGTGCTAACTGTTTGCAAACTTCCGTTTTTCCAACTCCCGTTGGGCCCGTAAATAAATAACTTCCAATGGGTTTGTCTGGGCGAGCCAGGCCACTGCGTGCAAGCTTGATACTTGTAATCAGTCGATCTATGGCTTCATCCTGTCCAAAAATCAGAGCCTTTAATTTTTTATCTAGGTCTTTGAGTTGCGTTCTTTCATTCGACGAAATTTGCGCCACAGGCAATCCGGTGATCACTGCAATCACTTCTTCGATATGTGTGGGCGTGATCACAATAATTTCACTTGAGGTCGCTTTCAGACGAAAATGTGCGCCGGCCTCATCAATAATATCAATAGCTTTATCTGGCAGTAATTTGCCATGGATATGCTTTTGCGAAAGCTCCACGGCCGTTCGCAAAGATTCATCTGTGAAAGAGACACCATGAAAAGCCTCGTAGGATTTACGCAAGCCCTTGAGGATTTCGATGCAATCTTGATTCGAGGGCTCAGAAACGTCTACTTTTTGGAAACGACGATTCAGTGCGCGGTCTTTTTCAAAGTATTGACGAAACTCACTATGCGTCGTTGAACCAATACAACTGATATCGCCGTTTGCAAGAGCAGGTTTTAATAAATTGGAAGCATCCATCGAGCCACCGCTGGTGGCACCGGCGCCAACAATAGTATGGATCTCATCAATGAAAAGAACTGCGTTGGGGCGTTTGCTAATTTCTTTGATGACACCTTTTAGGCGTCCTTCAAAATCCCCACGAAATTTAGTCCCGGCAAGAAGGCTGCCGAGGTCTAGTGAGTAAATAACAGTATTTCGTAATTTTTCCGGGACAAGTCCGTCGTTGATTCTTTGCGCAAGGCCTTCGGCGATGGCCGTTTTTCCAACACCTGGCTCGCCGATAAGTAGAGGATTGTTTTTAGTTCGTCTTGAAAGAATCTGCACGGTGCGCTCGATCACGCTTTCGCGCCCAATCAATGGATCAATCTTACCACTTTTGGCGCGCTCGTTCAAATTAACGCAAAAACTTTCAAGTGGGGACTTTTTGCTTTCATCTGCAGTTTGTCCATCGATGTCGGCCCCCGCGGGTGCCGCGGGTCCCAGTGATTCTACCGAATCTTTAGTGATCCCATGGGAGACATAATTGATGATATCAAACTGTGTCAGGCCTTGCTGTGCTAACAAATAGGCAGCCTGGGATTCTTGCTCGTAAAAAAGTGAAACTAGTAAGGTGCCTTCATTGATTTGATTGCGACCCGAGCTTTTCATTTGGACGGCGGCACGTTGAATAAGGCGATGGCAGGCTATGGTAAACTCAGGGGTCCAACTTTCAAAGCCGCCGTAGGTATCAATTTGCTCGTCTGATATTTTGGGGGATTTTTTAAGATGTTCGTGCAAATCTTGACGTAACTTTTGCACATCCACACCACAGGCCTGCAGTATTTCAACTGTTACAGGGGATCCTGACAACGCTAAAACAATGTGTTCAAGCGTGACGAATTCATGGCGATGTTGTTTGGCATACTCGGTGGCTTCGCCTAGTTTAAGTTCTAATTCGCGTGTCATCATGCTTCCTCCAGAGTGCTCTTGAGCGGATGTTGATTCATTTGCGAGAACTGATTCACTTGCATAACTTTCATCTCAGCTATTTCTAAACTATAGACACCGGCCACGCCTGAACCTTTTTTGTGAACATCTAACATTATCTTAGACGCATCTTCTTCAGATTTCGCAAAAAATCGTCGCAGGACCAGTATTACAAAATCCATAGGTGAGTAATCATCATTCAGAATTAAAACTTTGTACATTTTCGGAGTTTCTATACGAGGTATGGACTGGACCGAAGCATCGTCGTCAGGTGAAAATGGACCATTGTTGTTGTTTTCGCCTTCAGCCATTTCTAATTATCCTTATTTGCGACAAAAGTCTTATTGATACATAATGTGAATTGTTTTGAGTCTGTCAAGATGCTGCTCTCTGAGAGATACTACTCTTTATGTCTTGGATTGAGAAGACCACTTGCGCAATGCTAGACATTTTGGCAAACTTTTAGTGTTCCAATTAATCACAATTCACGTTTACGGGGGTTCGCAATGTTCACGTTTGCTGCTGCAAAAACAAGTCTTAGGAATCAAAAAGGTTTCTCTTTAGTTGAGCTCATGGTCGTAGTTGCCATCATTGGTATTCTAGCTTCCATCGCAGTTCCATCTTTGAATAAATACATGGCGAAAGCTCGTCAGTCAGAGGCGAAGATGGTCTTGGCTGCACTATACACAGCTGAGAAAGCATTCAATGCTGAGTACAATGTTTACGACGCTCGTTTTGGTGCCATTGGCTACAAGCCTGAAGGTAAATTGCGTTATAATCATGGATTTACTGGGGGCTTTATTGCGACAGCGGTAAATGGTTACAATCCTACTGTGGCACCAAATGCTGCAAATATTAATACTAAAGTTGCAACTGTTTGTTCTTCAAATGGTGTAATCGCTGCTGGTGCTGCAAATACTTGTACACTTATT
>JANNCH010000280.1:0-7704 GCA_031386315.1 Pseudobdellovibrionaceae bacterium | reverse complement strand
GCTTTTGCGACTTCTATGTTTGCAACCGTCGCTAAATAGTCATCCAGTATTTTTTTCAACTTAAAAACTTAAAGAGGATGCTCTATGCTTCCTCTTTTTTATTCAGCTTTAGATTCAGACCTTGTCGATCTAAAATAGTATGACTCGACAAACGACTGCTTTCTTCAATATCATAAAACACGAATGGTTTTTTTCTTTCTATGCTCCAATGATAGATCATTCCTGCACACATCTTGCACGGCTTGTGTGTCGAAAATATTTTTGCGCCATCAGGGATTTTTCGCTCTGTTTGTAGAAAATAATTTTGTACTAAGTTGACCTCAGCATGCAGGGTTTTATTCTTAGAGTTTGAATTTAGACTGGCGGCCAATATCTTACCACTTCTATCCACCAATAAAGCTGCAATTCTTCGGTCGTAATCATGCAAAACCTCACCCCGTGGATTTAAATCGGCAAATTGCCAGGCTTTCTCTAGCCAGGTGCTTTTTGTAGGCCAATGAGGCATGACCATAGGCAATCGTTCACTTTGAAAGTCGATTTCGATCCATTCAAAACTGAGTTCAACAGCACTATCCAAGGGGATCACATTGTCAGAAATTCTTTTGGCCACGACCTTTACCATGCCTTTGCACATCTCAGTCGCTGGCCCCGTGCTATAAATACGATTTCTAAGAATGAAAAAACTTTTGTCAACAAAACGGTGAAATAGACCCTGCAGCAATTTAACAATCGCAGATGTCGGAGCCTCAGCATCATACGCATGATAGGCATAATAAACTTTCCCCTGATACTCAACAAATGCTAGCTGCATGCCAGGCTTATGAAGCATATAGGCTATTTGAGAGATGACTAATGAAATTTCCATTCTTTTTTGTACCAAATTTCATAAATTTTGTTAAGAAATCCCTCTATGCAAATGATCAAAAATCGGCTTGAAAAGAATCACAAAAAATTAAAGGCTTGGGCCACACGCAATCACATTCAAGCTTACCGTCTTTACGACCGTGATATCCCCGAATACCCCTTCATTGTCGATTTTTATAATGACCATGTTTTAATCTATGACAAAAGTGATTCATTCGTTGATAAAGAAAAAAATCATTTGCCCCATGTCCTGGAAGCCGTACATATGCTGTTCAAAACAGCCGCAAAAAAAATCATCGTTAAAAAACGAGAACGCCAAGAAGGTTTGAATCAATACGAAAAAATCTCAGAAACTGATCAGTCTTTTGTCGTTCAAGAAACTCAAGCTCGCTTCAAAGTGAATCTTAATGATTACCTTGATACTGGACTGTTTTTAGATCACAGGCCCATACGCCAAAAAATATTTCAGCAATCTAAAGATAAGTCCATTTTAAATCTGTTTTGCTATACAGGCTCTATCAGCGTTTTTGCCGCACTTGCAGGGGGCGTGACAACCAATGTGGATATGTCTAAGACTTATATTAACTGGGCCCAAGACAACTTTTTGCTCAATGAAATAGATCTTGGAAAGCATCAGTTCGTGATAGCTAATGCTTTGCAGTGGATGAATGAAAACCGTGACATTGCAAAATACGATATTATTTTTTTAGACCCCCCTACTTTTTCGAATTCAAAAAAAATGGTGGATACTTTCGAGATCGAACGCGACCAAGGATTTCTAATCGACAATGCAATGAGCATGCTAAGTGCCGGCGGCATTCTTTATTTTTCAAACAACAAGAGACGCTTTAAAATCGATGAGCGTTTTTTAACGGACTATGTCGTGAAAGACATCACTGAAGAAAGCATCCCTCAAGACTTTCACGATAAAAAAATCCACGTTTGCTACGAGATACGCGCTAAAGCGTAGCCCACATCGCTTTACGTAACTTTACGTCACCTTGCATAAACATGACTCTCGCCCTCAAGCCATGGCGCCTTGTCCTGCGTCCCGACTTTTTGAGAAAAATCTTGGGTGGGGGCATAGAATGCGCTAGTGTCTTCTTGATAGTTAAATGAGAAACAAGGAGACCCTATATGTTTAAACTTCCGAATCTTCCCTATCCAAAAACGGCCCTATCGCCATTTTTAAATGAAGAGCAAATGACTTTTCACTATGACAAACATCACAAAGCTTACATTGATAACTTAAACAAATTTGCCGAAACAGATGCTTCTCTGAAAGCTAAAACTTTGGAAGAAATTGTTCTAAGCTCAGCCGCAGGTGTTTTCAATAATTCGGCGCAAGCCTGGAATCACACATTTTTTTGGTTCAATATGGCCCCAGCGGGAAAAACTGGAAAAGCTTCTGATGCACTAGCGGCTGCAATCACACGCGACTTCGGCGGCATGGATCAATTGAAAGAAAAATTTGTCGATGGCGGTGTAAAAACTTTTGGTTCTGGTTGGATATGGCTATGTGCCGATGATGCTGGAAAACTTTCGTTGGTTTCTACTTCAAATGCGGCAGTACCGTTCACAGGCAGCGGACCACGTCCATTGATGGAAGCCGATGTCTGGGAGCACGCTTACTATGTTGATTATCGCAACGCTCGTCAAAAATTTCTAGAAACTTTTTGGAATCATGTGAATTGGAACTTCGTTTCAGAAAACTATGCTTCACAAAAAGTACGCGAGCTAACTTCAGCAATGAAATAGGTTGCTGATAGAATATCACCGAGCCTCTTTCTACGAAGGGTCCCGCAAATAGGGGGCCCTTTTTTTATATTTAAATGAGACATCTCGGTATTGCCTCCTAAATAGCATCAAGAAAGAGGCTGCTGCCTGTAGTTTAAATAAACACTGTCTAGATCATTGACTGTCGTCGACTGCTTAGACGAGATGACTCTTGGCATAGCTTTGCATGTATGTAGGCAGGGGGACATATGAAAACACGCTTCAGGTACCTATTTAGTCTTGTTTTGATACTTGTCTCATTTCAAAACTGTTCAAAAATCGACGTTAAAAACATACAAAGAGATCTAGGCTCAACCGCAGTACCTGAAATTCCTGAAGTGATTACATCAGGATTTTTAACCTTGCCTGAAGTTGATGTTTTGATTGAAACAGATTTTGAAGTTCCTAAGACCTTTAATTTAAATTCTGAAGCCACACTGCCAGCATCTCAAGTGACCATATCAGATGCCACAAGTATGCCTATCAAAGGCCGTCTTATCAATATCAACATTGCAGCTCGCAACTTCACATACACGCCTGCACATGGCTTTCGCGGTAATGAAAAAGCCAATGTCAAAATACGCGACACAAATAACAAAGAGATCATGTTCAAAATCACATTCCGTGTTGGCAATGCCCTTAGTAGCTTCGAGCCCGCCTTGGCTGTACGCGGTGTAGGCTGCATACTTTGTCATGCTAATATCAAATCTAATATCATTACAGATTTTGGACTTGGAAGTGAATACTATTTCGGTGGCACAGCTTCAGGTTTAGGTTGGAACTCAGGAAATATATATGGTAACCATGCAGAAAACCTGCGCTCTATTTCTTTGACAGACAATAAATCAATTTTTGTTCCAGCTATAACATTACCGAATTCAGCACAAACATTAAAAGCTTATGTTCAATCAGAACTAAATTTAGGTTCATCAAGTGCTGCTGTCGCTAGTGAGAAAAACAAAATATATATTGGCGCACCAGTTGAAAGTGACTTAACGGCAGCATTTCACATAACGAACGAACGCAGTAAATATTTTAAGAACGATAGCAATTCATCACCGGACCTTATCGGACTTATGGATAGTAATAATTTTTTTCAAGTCATCGGAAACTTTTCTTGTGATGGGGATGTCTTTATTCGTGGTCCACTCTATCTTGATAATTTGAAAATTAAAACGCTTCAGGGTTGCCGGCTTTACGTCGTAGGCTCGGTATTCTTATATGGCGAAATTCAGTATGTCGACGCCAGCAACATCAATAACAACCTACAAATCACAAGCACAAAATCAATCAATGTAGGTCTTGGAACTCCGTTTAACAAGGCTGGCAAACTATGCGATGTAAATACGCACGCTGAAACAGTGCGATCGGGTTCGTCACTGCGTTCACGTTATGTGGATGTATGGACTGTGCCAAGCCAATTTGTTCGTAGCACAACAAACCCAAAAGCTTATGGTCAAAGCATCCTTGCTGAGGCCGGACTTATTGAATCACAAATCGGCGCATTACCGGATGCTTCTTGTCGCCCTGAAGGACGCACTGTTCACTATGAGAAGCTATTGCTCAATGCACCGGCTGTTAACAGTCGCTATACCGGTAACTTCTCAGGAACTGTAATTGCCGAGTATGCCATCATGGCCCTAGGTGCATTCAAATTTGAATTTGATCCTGTCTTCAAGCTAGTACCTGTTTTGCCAGTTCTTGATGCTAGTAAGTACTTAAAGGTCGGCAACTAATTTTTTGTTAAAAAATTAGACTGAACATCCATTTGTTTTGATCTTGGGCTCTTTGGTAAGTCAGTCGAGCTTCAAGATCAGAACTCACATCCAAAGACATTGCGGCCTCGCCTTCAACAAAAGGCCCTCCACCGACGACACCCAAATACTTAATGGACTGCAGTGCACGCATTGTCGTAGTTATTTTTTGTACAAAAATACTTTCCAAACCCAATGCAAACTTAGTTTCAGTATCAATAATGAATGCCCGCCCTAACAGTAAATTTGTCCAGCGGCTGCGCTGACCAATATCAAAATCCGCACTGTACCCAATCCCACCCTCAAAATACGGATTCAGCTTTGGCTCTGTACCCAATGATGTTTTCCATGAAATCGGCTGGTTAAGCCTAGTAATTGCGTTAGTAGACAAGATTTTTAATAACTGAATCTGATTGAGATCCAATTTATTTTTTTCAAAATTGTATAAAAAATCAAAGCTGAGTGCTTCGATATGACTAAATGGACTGACACCTTGATCACGCGAAATTAAATCATGAAAGGCACGTCTCCATTTTAGCTGACCTACTGTTTGATCTTCTAGGTAACCCATACCTAAATAGAATGCGGTGGTATCGGCAGATTGTAGTGGTGAATCAGGATGTACCACATCCGCCCCTGATACAGCGCCAAGTCCTGCCCTAGTCACAGATAGTTGATATTTTTGCTCTTTGTAACTTTTCTGATTTCTGTATTCTTCGATTGCCAGATAATTAAGTGCTGCATCCAATACTTGCGTTGTGCGGAATTTATTTTTCTCTGCATTTTTTGTAGATCTAGTGAATCGAATTTTTCTATTGTTCTGAATATCTTCAATCAGTGTGGAAAACTCTGTAGCTTGTTCTGTATCTAAAACACGATATACATTTTGGAAATCCGTAACTAAAGAGGGGCGCAGCCTTTCTTCGCCCAAGAAGTTCCCTTGAGTGGCTAGCAACTTCAATGAATCCAGTGGAATAGTTGCATCGTGAAAATGAGAACTTAAATCCATATCCGGTCGCACAACTTCAATAAGTTCTAGAATTTGATAGGAACAGTTGTCATCAACAAAGTAGTAAGGCACTTGAGTGCCTTCTAGCTCTAGCAGGTGATTGATCATTTGCTCAACTTGCGCTGGCGACAAATTCATTTTGTATTCCCAAATGTCGCGGCCTTCAAGATTGATATAATCTCGTAATTTTTGATGATAGGGTGTCATCGAATAAAACCCTGGATACATTCCGAACAAGCCCTTCAGCGCAAACAGAATTCCATCTGATTCACGAGTTTCAGCAGCAAAATTTACTCCATAATCAATCAGATCCAAAGCACCCACATTTTCAGAGTTATGTAGACGAATAAATGTATGTCCAAAGCTAGACGCTGCACTATTTAAATCACTCGAAGCAAAAATCAAATAGGCTTCACGCACATTTAATTTTTGCTTCCAAATATCTCGCTCAGCGCATGTAGCAATATCTTTTGCATCAATATTTATTTTGCTTTTAAGCCACTGCATGCGCGCTAGATATTTACACTGCATAGCTTGGGAAGACTTTTCAGCAAAGAGCTCTTGAATTGTTGCTGTTATTTCTGCTTGCGGATCATTTGCACCATTTTTAGCAAGAAAAAACGGGCCCTGTATTTTTGATTGATATGAACCAAAGAAAGATTTTTTATAGTGCCCCAGTCTAAGCCAGCTAATATCTTCGTGTAATTTTTGTTCCAGCGCTCGCTGAATATAGAGCTGAGTACGTGCAACTGAAAAACCCCACACAAGTGGGGCTTTCATTAGAATTAAAATAAGAATGATTTTAAATTTACGAACCATGGCACATCTGAGACAACTCAGAATTTGCACCCATTTGGTTTTTTAAGTTTGAAACCATTTCAACAGCAGTTACGCTAGATGAAGGTAAAATTTTACCATAGGATTGCTGAGTAAAGTTAGCAAACGCCTTTTGCGAGCCTTCATTTGCACAACCATTAAGCAAAGCTAGCGTCGCAAGCTTTTCACCACGTCCTTGTGCCATCTCTCGCGACAAGTCTTCTTGGTTCACTTCAACAAAATATTGAATTTGTTTATCATTCATAACCAAGCCACTAGCAGAACAATTCGAAGTCCCTGAGGTAATCCCCAGCACCTGACTAGAAAATGTCCCATTCGTAGTTATAGCAAACAGTTGCAACAGCTTAGAATTCTTAGAAATCACAAGCGACCCTAGACCACAACCCGCATCCCCTGCATGAGCAGAAAAACCAAACATAGAAAGCACCAAAACAAAAATAATAGACTTCACAAATCCTCCTTGATTTCCCCTATTGTCAAAAAAAACCACAACAATAGCAACAATCAAAAGCCAACACAGACCATCTCGAAAGGGCGCCACGTGGAGGTAAGCAAGAAAGTTGGGGGTTGGAATTCTAAGTTTTATGCTCTGCTCAGAGAGATCAGAGTATCAATTTCGCATGATGGGACTGGAGATTTTTTGGGTACTCTGTGGGGCGGAGAGACTAACTCAATGAAATTGAGACTGTCTCGTACCCCAGAGAGTTCCCAAACGATACCAGAAGCCAAAGCTTTCAATCGCGGCCGGAACACTTCACCTTCGAACTTAACGACACCGTCGACCACGTCGATTTCAATGTGTTCTCCGCCAAGTTTAAGTATGCTGCTAATCTGGACCTTGATAAGCTTTTTAAGCTCTGCGTCTGCACGGTAGTAATCACCAGTGACCATGATTCTTTCGTCCACTGACCATACACCTTTGTTGCTCCCTTTCTAAAGATGTGGTCTCAGCTAAAGTTTATGAAACATATTCCATTAAATTAAAATCTTCAGTATCCGTAATTTTAGGTACGATCGCATCAGCATGACGACGAGTCGATGCACGTCGCGAAGCATTTCTTTGTAATATTTTTTTCAGCGCGTCTGCTGAATCCGCAACACAAGCATAAAAATCATCATTTGTTTTGCGTACTTTTAAAACTCTACGTGAATGTGTCGGCTTCAATATGACTTCACAAATAAATACGGGCTTACGATTTTGAGTGCGATGTCTTTCTGTTTCAACTCGAACAGTTAAGTGCGCATCTGCATCGTGGCTCATGAATTTTTCTACAACGCCTTCGATTTTATCGAGCAGATAGGCCTCTAGGTAATCAGTTCTTGTGATGTCTCTGTAGTGGATGTCTGTTTGCATTTGATCCTCCTCGTATGCATTAAGTATCGTCCCGTCTAACTGATTAATAAAATATATAATTTAGATGAATCAATTAGTTTAAAGCTATATATATTGTCGTCAAATGTGCT
>JANNCH010000160.1:0-1603 GCA_031386315.1 Pseudobdellovibrionaceae bacterium | reverse complement strand
GAAAGACTCCAGAGATGGAGTTTTTTGTTTTTGATTTAATGTATACTATTGATATGAATTTAAATAAAAAAGTTTTACTGTGGAACACCTTATTGTTTGTAGGATATCTTGTTTGGACTCTTGTTTCTAGTCCTTATGCGGGTGAGATGGTCTTAATTGTTGGTCTACCTTTTTGGTTTATTCATAGTATTATTTTGCTAATTACAGGCATTATTGTTTCATTTAGAAAAAATATGAAAAGTGGTTCCGTATACTTTGTTAGTCTAGGATTAATTTTTATCTTAGGAATTGTTAGTTACTTGTTTATGAATATTATTGATACTTCTAATCCTGCTTTTTTCTTATTGTCTTCTTAAATCCTTTCATGCTATAAATTACCCATGAAGATCTCCCAAGATAAACCCTTAGACCCCTCATACACCGTAATACTATTTTACAAATATACTCCGATCTTCGAGTTGGATCGTTGTTTGAATTGGCAAAGAGGAATATGTAGAAAATATAATCTGACAGGAAGAATTCGTTTAGCATCAGAAGGAATCAATGCAACACTTGAAGGTAAAAATGAAGATATAGAAAAATATCTTAATGAAATAAAAACTGATTTAAAATATCATGATTTACATGATGTAGAAATAAAAACATCTGTTGGTACAGGTTTTGCATTTCAAAAACTTTCTGTAAAGATTGTAAGTGAAATAGTTAAACTTGGTTTAGGTACAGAAGATGTAGATCCAAATCAATTAACGGGAGTTCATTTAAAACCTTCAGAGCTTCGTTCGTGGTATGAAAACAATGATGATTTTGTTGTGATCGATATGAGAAATGATTATGAGTTTCGTGTAGGGCATTTTAAAAATTCTATCAACCCACCAATAACTAACTTTAGAGAGATTGCAGATGTGTTACCTGATATGTTGGCTTCCAATCCTGGTATAGAAAATAAAAGAGTTATAACAGTCTGTACAGGAGGTGTGCGTTGTGAAAAAGCATCAGGGTATTTATTGAAACAAGGTTTTAAAGATGTGTATCAGTTAGATGGAGGTATGCATAAATATATGGAGGAGTTTCCGGGAAAGGATTTTCTTGGTGGGTTGTTTACTTTTGATAATAGGGTGGTGATGGATTTTACTAAGGCTAGAGAGATTATAGGGGTATGTGATATGTGTAATTTATAGCATGAAAAGATTTAGGAATACAGTTTAGAATGTGTACCGATATCAATAAGCATAGCTACCCCCTCCTCCGTATACGCAAATATAACCCTATAGTCTGCTGTCACATTAAAACTATATTTTCCAGCATACATTCCCCTAAGTCCATGTATATTTAATAGACTATTTTGATTATCCAACATAAAAATCTCGAGTCTTTTATCAACCTTACCTTGAATATCTTTTGGTAATTTTTTATACTGTTTTACAAAGTATCTACTAGATATTATTTCCATATATTATTGAGCCTTTAACCACGCTATGGCATCTTTAGAATTTTTAAATTTAGGTGATTGTTCATTCTTTTTTTCTTTCATAACCTCACGGATAGCTCCCTCTAGATATGGTGTCATACGAGGTGCTGTTGTAATACTTAACTCTCTAGTGAT
>JANNCH010000142.1:0-3508 GCA_031386315.1 Pseudobdellovibrionaceae bacterium | reverse complement strand
CTTCCGATTTCTAAAGCGCTCAAAGCCATATCCTTAGAGGCTTGCACAGCCGAGACGTTTGCCTCGTAAGACCGTGTAGCCTGGATCATATTGGTCATTTCTTCCATCAAATTAATATTCGGATAGGCCACATACCCCTCTGGATTTGCATCAGGATGATCTGGCTCATACTTTAATAGCGGAGCCTTTTTATCAGAAATAACATCCGTTACCTGGACCCTTTGAAAGCTATCACGAGGATCTGTCGCTGTTATAATTTCGCCAAAATTTTTCGCATCGGGCATGGCTTCGAAAATTACATCCTTACGACGATAGGGGCCACCTTCAGGGGACTGGGTCGTGTTGATATTTGCGATGTTACTAGAAATAGTGTTCATGCGCATTCGTTGCGCTGCCATGCCACTACTACTAATTCTCATACCCGTTAAGAAATCAGCCATGGTTTACTCCTAACGCCCTTCAGAAGCAGCGTATTTTAGTGCAGCCATTTTTTTGTTAATCAATTGCAAAGCCGCTTTATATAAGATCGCATTCTCAGACAAGGCCGACATTTCTTTTTCGATATCCACCGTATTGCCATCATTATTAACTGCCCCTTCAGGGTTTTCAAAAATATCAGGTTTGCTTTTAGATGCAGAAATTCCGCCCACGGCAAAATGCTTGCTATCACTTGTAGAAAGCGAGTTCATGCCATCCATATCGAGTGCTCGGGACAATGCGTTTTCGAAATCAACTTTGCGTGCATGATAGCCTGGGGTCTCGGCATTGGCGATATTCGAAGCTGTCACATTATTGCGCACTTGTCTTGCTGCAATAGATGCAGCTAAGCCGTTTATTGTTTTATCAAAGAGTCCATTACTCATACCGTACATCCCTCTTCTTTGTATTCGTTCAATTTATTTCTTAGTGTACGTATACTAATGCCCAACATCTGGGCTGCACGAGTGCGGTTCTGTGCCGTCAACTCAAGAGTTTGCAAGATCAGACGCTTTTCCACCTCTGACAAAGACATTCCTGGTGCAAAATCTGAGGTCTGTTCACTCGAGATTGATTCAAAAATAATTTGTGATGCTTCAATTTGAAAACCATTTGCCAAAATGACTGCCCGCTCAAGTACGTTTTCAAGTTCACGTATATTGCCGGGCCACTTCCAAGAACTCAGGCGACCGTAGGCCTCAGCACTTAAACGCAAATCTTTTTTACCATGCATGATTTGATTCACATCTAAAATAAAGTCACAGACTGCAATCATATCGTTTTTGCGGTCTTCTAATCGGGGTATCTCTATGTGAATAACTGCCAACTTATAAAACAAATCATGTCGAAATTGCTCTTGGCGAACCAAAGTTCTTAAATCACGTCTTGATGTAGAAACAATACGTGCACGACTAGCACTTAATAGTTCCAAATACTTAACAAGCTCGGACTGAAAAGATAGCGAGGCTTGATCAATATCTTCTAAAATCAATGTGGCTCCTGCAGGAATTTCTACAGGAAATTGCGGATTTGATTTGCATTCAATCACTTGAATTTTTGCACGTTTACTTTTTTGGTGAATGTAACGTGCCAAACTTGTTTTACCCACACCGGCGTCGCCCACAAGCAACACATTGGCTTGAGTCGACGCCATCTGTAAAGCCAAATGCAGAACACCTTGCATCTGTCTTTCATTTGTCTGAACTGTATCAAAATCGAAATAAGACATAGAACCCCTATTTATCTTCAATCATTGCTGGGATACGTTTGATGTACTTTTTATACCCATCTCGCCACTCAGAGTTTTTCAACTGTTCTTGCGCCAGGTTTTTCCAAAAATTACTTTCGTTGCCTTTAAAACTATTCCAAGTTTCTGCGGCTTTTTGGATATCACCCCGTTTAAAATGAACTTCACCTAATTTATAGCGCATTGATGCCAGTGGACTTTGCTCTTCATACTTGCTCAAAAGTTTTTCATAGATAGCAATTGCTTTGTCTTGCTGAACTTTCTCTAAATAAAGATCCCCCAACGACTGTAAACTTTTAATATGAATATCTGTTGGTACCTTTTCAGAGTCCTTCATCATTTCATCAATCTTAGCCAAGCTTTGAATGGCGTCGTCTTTTTTTCCCTGCTTCAATTCAAGCTCTGATAATTTTAAATATGGTCCGGCGACAAGCGCGGCTTGCCCTTTCCATGTTTTCAAGAGCTCAGCTAAATAACGAACCGCTGAATCCACGTCACCCCGTCGCTCGAGTATATTCACTGCTAAGTTTACACGTTCTATCTGCTGTGTTTCAGTTAACTTTTCCGGATGCTTGATGTCCTTCAGATGGTCATAGGCAGGACTAAATTTTTGTTCTTGCGACATAATAGAGGCCAACCGCAAATTCACTTCATCTGCTGATGGCAATCTTTCGACAACTTGTGCCGCCTTGCTCTCGGTAGGAGTCATTGCGTAGCGTTTGTTTAAGACATCGCGATAGTATTTTTCGGCTTCTTTGGGAACACCAGCCATTTCAAATGAACGACCTAGATCGAAATTCACATCTAATCTTTTGGTATTTTTTAGCCAGTTGTCGTCGTACTTCTGATGCGTTTTCAACGCCTGAATAAATTGACCTTTGTCGACTTCATCACGAATCTGGTTGCTGATATTTTTCACAATCCTGCTTGTGACCAAATTGCGATCGGCTGTCGTCGGATTTTGCTGATAGAACTTTTTAAGCAAGTCGATTGATTTTTGATTTTCACCACGATTCGTGTATCCATCTGCAACCATGACGTTTGCAAACTGATCCATATTCGGTAGTTCAATTTTTTTGGCCAAACTCATAATCTCTGCTACGGCGCTGTCCACTTCTTTAGGCTTCATCCCTTTCATGCGTGCACTTAAAAGTCGCAGGCGGGCCACAATCACACTCGGATTTTCACCATAACGAAAGAATGCTTCAAGATAGGCGCCGACCACACGCGCTCGATCAGCTCCTAAAATTTCCATCAGCTCACCAAGGCGGGTCATTGCAAATGGAGCGTGCTCGTTATTTGGGAATTTCTTCACAAAGTCACGGTAGACATCTAAACTTTCACGAAACTTATCAATATTGAATAGTGCTTCCGCCTGATTGTAGTAGGCATTCGGAACTGTCGTTTGTGCAGCAGGATACTTCTTCAATGAATCGCGATAGTCTTGAACAGCCTTCGCGTAATTCTTTGCTTGAATGTAAGTATCTCCACGGCGAAAAGCGGCTTCCATTTGCAAATCTTTAAACGATGATTTTTTTTCGACCTCAGAAAACTGTTGTGTGGCCTCTTCATAACGATTCAGTTTCGCGAAAGCAATGCCGCTGCCAATACGTGCTAAATCTTTAGAAAACGATTCTTTTTTATCGAAGTTTTTATTATCGATATGTTCTTTAAATAGACGAAGTGCTCCAAGCGCATCCCCTTTTTCTAAGGCAATGTATCCCAATTTGATGGATGTTCGCTCAGACAGCGGTGAGTTTGGATATTTTTGAACCGCCACTTTAT
>JANNCH010000124.1:0-1876 GCA_031386315.1 Pseudobdellovibrionaceae bacterium | reverse complement strand
TTTTTGTTCTTTCGTTTAAGTATCCAACTCGAATAGAGCCAAAATAAATGAGCCATAGTCCATCATCTACTTCTTCAAGGCCTAATGGTTCGCAACCCAAGGCTCTGGAGACGAAGTATTTTTCATTTTTCCAGCTCATTTATTTTGGCTCTATTCGAGTTGGATACTTAAACGAAAGAACAAAAACATTTGAAAGAACCGAAAGAAACACATAAAAGTGTTACCTATGTCGTCGGTCTAACTGTTACCTATGTTCCCGGTTATTCACTCTATCAGAACTGCCGTTTGAGCCACCAAATAACATCGAAGCCCATGTGCCGACACGAAAACGGAGTAGCAATAAAATATTTAAATAGATCTCTCAGCGCTTGAAAGACCTTTGCACGCCGAATTTAAAAAGTTGCGGAACAAACTTCGCAACTTTTAAACCAAGCCCTGCGATACCCGAAGGTTGCAAAACTTCAAGATCTTCAATCACTGCCTCACGAATCATTTCAGCATACTGGTTTGGCGACAAAGTTTTTTTAGGAACAGAATAATTTTTGCTGTAAAGTGCTTCGACTTCATCATACATCTGCGTTTTTATTCCCGGAGTGATCAACAACAAAGTGCTCACACCAGTGCCCTTAAGCTCTAGATTCAAACAATTTGTAAATGCTGCCACGGCCGCCTTAGAAGCCGCATAGGTCGATGCCGCCGGCAAAGCCATGAAACCTGCAACGCTTGAGTTATTAATAATTTTTCCGCGCTTTTTCTTAAGCATGGCTGGCAGTATTCCACGAGTTAAATGCATCAAAGCCGTGATATTCACCTGATTCATATTGTAAACAGCATCGATACTTTGCGTTTCAAGCAGACCACCCGTTAACACGCCCGCATTATTAAACAAAATATCAATCTGTTGCTCGCGCAGATTTTCTAAAAGCAAATTGATGCTCTCTTTGGATGAAAGATCTGCCTGCCAGATGTGCACAGATTTTGCGCCTGCACTTTCAAGTTCAGAAATAATTTCTGCGTCCGCAGAACGTAAAACCAAATGGACATGGGCTTTATCGGTGGCGCATACGCGCGCAAAAGCACGACCGATTCCACGACTAGCACCAGTGATTAAGATATGACGATTTTTAAGTTCCATGCGTTACTCCTTGATCGGATTTTTGGGATCGAGTCCCCAACTTTTGAGTATTTCCAGCTCATCGCCGGCAGAGGTTGCTTTTTTAAATTTTGCGCCGGACTGACCCTTCACGCGCTTTTCACAGGAAGACCATTCTTTATGTCGATAAACTGTTCCGCCCACATAACTTAAATAACTGTGCGCTACTTTTTTTTCTGTAGG
This sequence comes from Pseudobdellovibrionaceae bacterium, assembly GCA_031386315.1. GTDB lineage: Bacteria > Bdellovibrionota > Bdellovibrionia > Bdellovibrionales > Bdellovibrionaceae > JANNCH01. The sequence continues at coordinate 540 of JANNCH010000124.1, read as the reverse complement.
ACTTTTCATTTCGGGTAGAGATGTATCTTCAGGAACTTCTAATAAGTCCACTGGGTAACCTAAATACGGACCACGATATAATTGGATGTGCTTGTGTTTAGAAAATGCCACTGCAATTTCATCACAGCGCTCATTGCCTGGAATACCTATGTGGCCGCGTGAATATTTCCATTCAATCTTTGCATCATTAGAGCGCGCTTGCACAGTGCGCGCAAGGGCTTCCCAAATATCTTTGTTACCAACGTCTTTGCCCTCGGCAGTTTTCCAGCCACGGCGGCGCCAGCCCCAAATCCACTGTGTAATACCCCGAATTAAGTAGGTTGAATCGGTGTAAAAATCGACGGGCTTTTCAATTTTTTCCACAAACTCAAGGGCCCGCAATGCGGCCATCATCTCCATACGATTATTTGTTGTCGCATGCTCACCTGCGCCTAGCTCTGTGACCTTATGATCTGGAGTCCAAATGATGGAACCCCAACCACCTGGCCCCGGGTTGCCAGAACAAGCACCGTCAGTGAAAATAATGATTTTATCAAAGCT
>JANNCH010000122.1:0-10158 GCA_031386315.1 Pseudobdellovibrionaceae bacterium | reverse complement strand
TTTTTGTTCTTTCGTTTAAGTATCCAACTCGAATAGAGCCAAAATAAATGAGCCATAGTCCATCATCTACTTCTTCAAGGCCTAATGGTTCGCAACCCAAGGCTCTGGAGACGAAGTATTTTTCATTTTTCCAGCTCATTTCTCCGTTTGGGCTAACTAGTCTTCGTTCATATGTAGTTGGATATTCGATTTCAGGAAGATTTCTTGGTATGGACCTTAAAGATGGCCTGTAAAGTGTCGAAGGTGTTTTATTATTTAAGCCTTCATGCGGTCTTTCAAAGTTATATTCGTTCACAAAAAAATCAAATTTCTTTTGTTGCCGACTCATATTCTCGGAAGAAGGCCTTGTCGTTTCTTGCTTTAAAGTTTTGTGCATTCTCTCGTGTCGTCCATTTTGCTGAGGATTTCCAGGCTGAGTTCGAAGTAACTTTATTCCAAGTTTTATCCACCATACGCTTAGTGGCGATAAGCCAGACGGAGAAGAGAAAGGCGCTCCGTTATCAGATAAAATTGTATTCGGTAATCCATATTCCCTAAAAGTTCTTTCAAATGCTTTTTTGGTATGAAAATAACCAGTACTTTCCTGACCATGACAACAAAGAATGAATCTACTCTCATGGTCTGAGATCGTAAGCGGATAACATACTTTTCCATTTTGAAGTCTAAATTCTCCCTTAAAATCTGTTGCCCACACTTCATTCGGAGACGTTGTTTCCACCATCGGAGGTGGGTGAGGAACAGGTTTAGTTCTTCGGCGATTTGATTTTACCAAACCCTTCGCTTTATACAAATTCCCCACAGTACTTGCAGAAGGCAGCTCAAGATCACTTTGTGCTAGCCATGCCAAAATCTTTCGAGGCCCCCAGTTCGGATGTAGCCTTCTTGATTCAATTAATATCTTTTGGGTTTCTTTAGAAACTTGATGGGTAGAATTTTTAGGCGCTCTCGATTGATCATTTAATCCTTCAAAACCTTCAGCATCGTATCGATTTAGCCACTTGTAGCCAGTCTTCCTGCTAATTTCGAAGACTTCGCATAGGCTTGAAAAAGAAAAGCTACCCTCTAGCGCAGTAGCTACAAATTTGATTCTTTGATCCATTGGTGATGACTCTTTCCATGGCATAACGGGCCTCCGTTAGCCAAAATAGTGTCACCTATGTCCCCGGTCTATCTGTTACTTATGTCGTCGGTCTGTACCGAGGACTCTCAGAACTCTATAAAATCAGGAGAGTATGTAAAAGTGTATTGTGGTCTCAGGGCCAAGGATGGCCCTGAGAAAGGCTTCCATGGATGGATCAATTAGCGAATCATACGGAGAGCAGCTGTAAAAACATCCTCTTGATCCCGCTTAAAAATGCAAAAAACGCTCTCAGTCTGAAACAAAGCAAAGCTTCGCCCTGACTATACTCCCCTTTGTTTGTCTCAAATCGAGAAAAAGACCACTGAACCCTGAATAGACTTATCATTTTCACGGGACTACCGACATAATATATAGAGGGGGATCCACTGTGAAAAAGACTTATCTGAAGGCCTTACTATTCACATTTCTTTTCTTTGCGCAGACAGCCCACAGCGCTTGCCTCAGTCAATTGCGAGCGGCAGCACTTTGCCCATCACGCACCACATTTGTAAATGAATCTAGCGCGCAATGCATTCGCAAATTTGGATCTACAAAGTGCAATAACTCTTCAATTACTTTGCCGAACGGCGGCGTTGCCAACATGTGGACACAACGCGCGGATGAAAATTACAATGCATGTATTCGTCTAAATATGGGTATGTGTGTATTCAATGCGAAACGCCTGCCATCTTCGAACGGTGGCGGACAATAATAGTTTTATATTTTAAAGCGTGATTTAAGACGCGCGATGCTTTCTTCAGAAGCACGTACATGCAAAGTCGTGCCTTTTTCGTTGTAGGACTCAGTGAGCACACGCATACGCGCTCGCACTTCACCGATGGCCCCTTGAACAGTGTATGGTATAAAAATATCTTCATCTACCATATCTGTTTCAAAGTACGCTAAAATCTTCTCGCGCAACATTTGCAGATCTTCTTTATTTCGAGTCGAAAGAAAAACAGCCTCTGGGAATTCGAGCTTTAAGGCTTCGGCTTGCTCGGCACCTAGGTTATCGCGTTTATTTAAAATCAATAAACTAGGTACGTCAGTGGCTCCGACCTCGCCCAAAACACTGCGAGTCACTTCTAACTGCGAACGAAATGAAGCATCCGATGAATCCACAACAAATAATAAAAGCGATGCATTGAGCGCTTCGTCCAAGGTTGATTTAAACGAGGCAACTAAATCATGGGGAAGCTTTTTGATAAATCCGACCGTGTCTGAAATTAAAACTTTTGGTCTTGATTCAGGATACATCGGACGAATGGTTGTATCGAGCGTGGCAAACAGTTTATCTGCAACTAAAACATCACTGCCAGTCATCGCGCGCATCAACGAGGACTTTCCAGCATTGGTATAGCCTACCAACGCCACAGAGATCTCTTGTTCGCGTCTTGAGCGACGAGTTGTATGCTCTTGACCGATACCAGCGAGTTCTGTTTTTAATTCTTTAATACGATCACGGATTCTGCGGCGATCAAGCTCGATGCTGGATTCACCAGCGCCCTTGCCACCGACACCGCCACCGCCACGATCTTCACCGCCGCCCGTTTCACGCAAACGCGGGGCTACATAGGTTAGTCGTGCGATCTCAACTTGCAAGCGCGCAGCCTTGGTACGTGCATGACGAGAAAAAATCTCGATGATCACACCCGTGCGATCCAAAACTTGGACTCCGGTGGCACTTTCTAAATTTCTTAATTGAGATGGCGATAGCTCACAGTCAAATATAACAATTTGAGCTTCTTCTTTTGAAACTTTCTCTGTGACACCAGCATCTTCAGGACCAGAATCGTCCTCAACAACTTCATCGTCTTCGTCAGAGTCCGCTTCTGTTACTTGATTTTTTGCGAACTTCAAAGCAGCCTTGGATTTTTTATGGACGACCATACCAGCGACAACACCTGTACCACCAGTCCACTCGGCAAGCTCTTTAAGCTTTCCATCCCCCAGCACAGTCGTTGTGCGCGTTGAAGAACGGCGCTGGGAGGCGCGCCCCACTACATTGTAACCCAAGGTAGTCACAAGGCGTGTGAGCTCGTCCAGCGAGCTTTGCAGTTCGTGATCAGGGGTTTGCGGCAACTGAATACCGACCAACACCGCATTCAAAATTTTATTTTGAAAGATGTCTGTCAACTTCTAGCCTTTTTTGCCTTCAAATGACGTGGGCGTACGATGTTTTTTAGGCGGACGACGACGACGATTATTATTTGCGCCACCACCACGTGCCTGACGCTCGCTACCCTCAATCATGGCCTTTGCCTTGCCCGATGAAAGCGTGCGGCTATTTGCCACGGCTTCCGAGTGATAAGGATGATCTTTTACGATTGGAATAGGTTTACCAATCAGTTTTTCTATATCACGGATGAAGGATTTTTCTTCAGCATCGCAAAAAGAAATGGCAGAGCCCTCGGCGCCGGCACGGGCTGTACGACCGATACGATGCACATAGCTTTCGGCAATATTTGGAACTTCAAAATTAATGACATGGGTGATTCCATCGATATCAATCCCACGGGCTGCGATATCAGTTGCAACAAGAACACGAATTTTTCCAGAACGGAAATTTTCAAGCGCACGCTGACGGGCATTTTGTGACTTGTTGCCATGGATGGCTTCAGACGGAATTTGATTCTTTTCAAGTGTTTCAGAAACACGATTGGCACCGTGCTTTGTGCGAGTAAAGACAATCACACGTTTTAATTTATTATCTTTAAGCACATGACGAAGCAAATCACGTTTTGCGGCTTTATCCACAAACATCAATGTCTGCTGAATTTTTTCTGCCGTCGAAGAAACCGGTGTTACTTCGACCTTTACAGGCTTAACCAAAATCGTTTCAGAAAGTTTTTGAATGTCTGGCGGCATTGTTGCCGAGAAAAACAAATTATGTCGTTGAGCCGGTAAAAGTTTGATGATTTTACGGATGTCATTAATGAAACCCATATCAAGCATACGATCTGCTTCATCCAAGACAAAAATTTCTAACTTAGCCAGTGTCAGATGGCGTTGCTCGAGCAAATCCAAAAGACGCCCCGGTGTCGCAATCAAAACATCCACGCCATTTGACAATGCTTTCACCTGTGGACCTTGACCGACCCCGCCGAAAACAACTGAATAACTCAATTTTAAATGTTTACCATAGGTCTGAAAACTTTCATAAATTTGAATAGCTAATTCACGAGTGGGAGTCAGAACCAGTGTGCGAACATGTTTACGCTCGGCACGACGATTCGCCTGCGCCAATCGATGAAGAATTGGCAAAGCAAATGCGGCGGTTTTGCCCGTCCCTGTTTGCGCAACACCTAGCAAGTCACGGCCTTCTAAAAGAGGTGGAATGGCTTCCTGTTGAATGGGTGTTGGAGTCTCGTATCCAGTTTCGATAAGGGCTCGTTGAAGGGGCTCGATCAAATTGAGTTCGGAAAATTTCTTAGAATGCATGGCTAGCAGTTACAGCGATTCGTGCTTTGAGGCAAGAACTAGCTAGCTATATTGAATAATATGCCTCAAAACCGGCAGCTTAGCCGGCTTTTAAGGCAAAATTTTGCGGATATAAGAAACGAAGGCATGGGTGTATAGATACTGATCCATTGAGAATGTGAGAGCCATATGTATACCGTCATGACCTTTTGAAATCATCTCGTCATGGGCATCTTTCAATGACCAATTTTGATAGACCATTCGATACAATGCCACCACTAAACCCGTGCGATCGCGGCCATGGGCACAATGTATAAAAACCGGCTGCTTGGCTGGATCACTCATAATTTTCAAAGCCTTTGCGATTGATTTGGCCTCTTCACGAGTCACCGGACGCAAAGAACTGAGTGGCAATGAAACATATTCCATTCCATTTGCAAAAACCAGCGAACCTTCAGCGCTTATTTCTTGAACAGATTCGCCTTTTACAAACCAAGGCACAGCAAAACCAATGTATTTATTTTTGATGTCACCACCCTGAAGGTTAATGACAGCTTTAAAACCTGACTGTGCTAAAAATTGAATCTGATCAGATGAAGTTGGCCGACCGCCACGATATAGGGTTTCGGTGACTTCATGAAAGTTCGTTAGTGGTTCCACAGCACGTTGGGCAAAGGCTGGGACAGTAAATGCAATAGCGAATAACATCGCAGTGATCATTGATTTCAATAATAACCCCTCAAATAAAACTCTATGCGACTATAGTAAAGAGGCCATTCGTTTGACAAGCTCCATTTTTGTAAGCTCTTCTGTGAGAGCTACAATGAGGGCCACTACGATAACAGATGTGATAATATTGCAAACCTTAATCAAGGCTCTTTTTAATATCCACGAGAGATTCTGAAATCTTCTTGTTGTGCGCAAGCTTAGCCTCGGGCAAGGCCAGAGCGCGTTCAACTGTTTTTACGGCATCTTGCTTTTGATTCATGAATTTTTGTACTTCTGCTAAAAATTGTAAATTCTTTAGTGCGATGCTCTTGTCAATGTCCACCGCTTTTTGAGCCAGTGGCAACGCTTTAGCGTACTCTTTTTCACCATAGAAGAATCGGCCTAACTTAGAATAGTACACATAGGTATTTGGATAGGTTTGAACCAATTTTTCAAGCCACGCCTGTGCATCCGACTTTTTACCGAGTTGTCGCAGGTACGAAATAGCCATTAAAAGTTCGCCGGGCTTTTTTGTACTGAGTTTAATTTTTTGCAATTCTAAATAAGCCGACTGTTGTGCGGCCTCTTTCAACTGATCTTTTTTCAGCAAACCGTAGGTCGCAACCAGTTGAAAGTTAAGTTCGACTTTTTCAAAATTCGAAAAATCACCAAGATAATTTTTGAAAAAGAATTTTTTTATTTCTTTATCAGAATTTCGTATGGACTTTATGATTGTGATATTACTTTCAAGAATATTCTGAATACCTACGTTTAGTGGCTGGTCTTTTTTGGCTAACTTTTCACCGAGTTCATTTCTCCAGGTAATGGCCTCATAGGTTTTCGGAAAATTAGAAATCCATTTTTCTAAAACATCTGTATAGTTGCGAGTGACCTTGGCATCATTGTCCAGCTTTTCGGCCCAGTAGCTTACCTCTGCGTTTGCAAACAAGCGACGGTCTTCTTTGAGTGGTGATAGCCATTTCACAGCTTCGGCAAAATTCAAGGACATATAGGCACGTAAGCCCAAATTATACATGGATTTTTTATCGCCTGCTTCAGCCTCAAGCTTCATCGATTCGTAACTAACATATTTGTTGCTAACGATCTTAGCAATCTCTGCAGAGAGCTCAGCCGCTGGCTTGTAATCAAGACTTCGGTATATTTCATTACCGTCTGCATCCATCAAAATAACTGTGGGAATTGCTTTGACTGCATATTTTTTTGAAAGCTCTTTATTTTCATCACGATCAACATTGATGCTCAGCTTAACTACACTTGCTGTGGCTTTAATGAAGGCCGCCTGAGGGAATACTTCTGTTTCTAAGCGTATACATGCAGGACACCATGGAGCACGAAAATCCACTAGAATTAATTTTTTCGCAGTTCGTGCCACGTCTGTCGCAGCTGCAAAGTTGTCTTCAATAAATTCATTTTTATTGGTCTCGAGAGAGGTCGCTTTTTGTGTGACCGCAGGCTTCGCGACTGCACTTGCATTCTTTTCGACGCCATCCATGCTGGCTTCACTAGTCACTTCACGATTGTTGACGAATTTTTTTGTATGCTCTTCGCAAACTGTTTTGGCATCATCACAGACATAAAAATTGACGGTGAAGTTTTTTTTGTCAACTTTGCCGGTATTAAAAACAATTTCAGATTCTTCTTTTTTACTAGGGCTTTCTTGCTGACCGTTCGCTGTTTTCAAACTGGCAGGTGCATCTTTGTTAAAATGAAAACCCTTATCCAAACGACTGACCAACTGGTCCCCCGTCACCGTGAGGCGAACTTTATCATCGGACTTACGTGCTTCTGCAGAGGCCAGCGTCATTGTCGTCAGTACAAGGACAAAGAAAGAAATGATTTTCATGGAATCCTCCTGGGTAGGTGCAGATTTTGATTAAACTGGCTTCCCTCAGAATGGTCAATGACATAAACTTTTGAAAATGTCATTAGCCACAGAACTATCACGAATCTTAAATGAACATAAAGCCCTCAAATTGAACGGGGATTTTGCTAACTATGCCTGCGTGGCAGTTATTTTGCGTGGCGATAATATTCAAAACCTAGAGGTTGCCTATATACGCCGCGCCACTCACGAAGGCGATAGCTGGTCAGGTCAAGTGGCATTCCCAGGCGGTAAAGCTGAACCCAATGATGCAAATGATCTGGCAACGGCCACACGCGAAACCCTCGAAGAAATTGGTTTTGAACTTAAAACATCTGAATGCATCGGAAGTCTTGACGATATACAAGCTCGCAAAGCTGGAAAGCTTCTAGATTTTTTCATCCGGCCATTTGTTTTTTTTGTGGATCGTCCTGTCAGCTTGACGCTTGCAGCTGACGAGGTAGCAGATTTTTTTTGGATACACATCCAAGATTTAATTTACCCTGATAACGAAATACAATTTGAAGTGGCATGTGAAAATTTTAATGCCCAAATGCCCGCAATTCGTACTCTGACAGAGCCCCCACTTTGGGGTCTTACATATATGATGACTCAAAATCTTTTGAGCGTTTTGAGCGGCCCCAAAAAATAAAAAAACCATGAAGATCTCATGGTTTTTTTATTCGTAGCTCGCTATTTTCTCAGCTTTACTTGGGTGGACCGGTCTCCATATTTTCAGTCAATTCACGAATCTCTTTGTTCCAAATGTATTCGTGTCTAATAAAAGCTTTTCTGCTATTCATCTTTTCCTCCAAATGACGTCCGTTAAAAGATCGCTACAAGTGGAAGCTTCTTCAGATGTCTGGCTTACCTGGCATTCAGGAACTCCTTTAGCCAACTCGACCCTGGTCTACAGGGCGTCAGCATATACTACTTATCGGCGGGACTTTGGTAAGGTTGAGTAAAAAAAGCAGGACCTTTGTCGAATCTCAGCTTGAGCCTGAAAAACAGCCCTTGCGCAGTCCCTCAGCAATGGGAACCGCCACAAAAAGGTGTGAGTGTATCGACTTAAAACGATCTCTAGAACGGGTTTTCGATGAAATATCTTATTTGCAAACAAGGTTCGTAGAACATTATTTTTTGTTTGTCGCTCGGTGCCTATTCATTTTTTTAGTTGTAAAGTTACACTTAAAATCAGTATATAAACAGACGTGACGTTACACCTCCTTAACGAAGGCATTCATGTCGAAGATATTTTACACTGAGTTACCAGAAAATGAAGCCTCACTAGAGACCGCCCTCGCGCAAAGATTCCCCCAGACAAACTTAAATTCACTTTTTGCATTCATAATGATCAGAAAACTTTCTACAGATCTTGATGTTGTACTTGATGCCTACTTTGCGAAATACAATCTTTCAGTAGGTCGCTTTACTCTGCTCAATATTCTAAGCTTCATGGAAGATGGCCTCATGCCCTCTGAGCTGGCAAATAAAGTGGGCGTTACTCAGGCTACAATTTCTGGCCTGATCAATAGCTTAGAAAAAGCATCCCTAGTTTCTCGTGAAACACATAAAAAAGACGGTCGCGCATTTGTAATCAAATTAACACCCAGCGGTTCTGAAGTTGTACAAAAGATCTGCCCCGAGTATTTTGGGCGAATTGATAAAATAATGGGCGCTTTCTCAGATGTTGAAAAAAGCTCACTACGAGATCTTACCCAAAAACTCACTGAACGCCTATCCCTTATAAACAAAGACGAATAGAGCAAAAGTTCGAGCGCTTTCGCGCTCTGCGCCTCGAGCCCGAGCAACGAAGGATCACGCCATTTTAGCAAGCACATTCGCATTTTAGTAAGCGCGCAAAAAAGGGCTCAAGGCTTTTGTCTTCCTGTCCGATAGTAGTGATGTCTGCATAATCCGCAATGGTTTCACAACGAAGGAGTCTCATTATGAGTCAGTATGATCTTTCTAGTCTTTATAGCTTTTTATTGCACACGCCAGAAAATGGTCTACGCAAAATGCTTATCGACAATAAGCCTTTTTCTGAAATTCATTTCAATTTAATGATGAAAATCGTCAAAACATGCGATGAGCAAAAGTTCATCGAATGCTATGAAAAATGCGAATTCCCAAAAGTTAAGATCGGACCTGCCGAAGGCAAAATCCGTGAAAAATTCTGGGGTGACTGCACCACAACTTTTACAAGCCGCGGACTACTAATCCCAGCAGCAGCACAAAAAATCGCTGCATAATCATAATGAAATAGAAACTCTCCGAGAACGCAGTAAAATGAGCATGACGACTATTAGTGGCTACTTGGTGCCTGAAAAATTTTTACCTGACCTGAAGAAAGAACTACGTCTTATTCAGGGCGTTCACGAAAATCTCGTGATCGCCACGGGTCCGGCACAGAAATCTGTGTGGGCGCAATGTATTGCAAGCAACGCACAGATAATTACTTTTCAATCCATTGGCGAAGCTGCAAAAATACTGCGTGCCCATGGACGTAACTGGGCCCACCACCCGACTTCAAATCATCGACGTGCGCAACTGATTCAAGATCAGCTGCCAAAGATGAAAGACAACAAACTAGAGTTTCTAGGTCCCCTACCAACCCCTTGCGGGATTTGGTCTTTGCTAGATAAAAACACATTATTTTTTTCGGCCGAAACAAATCTACCCATACCCTTGGGTGAAATTAAATTTAGTGAAGATAAGGAAACGCCCCCATCAAGAGCTTATCTGAAACTATGGGAGCTATTCACTGTTTACGGTGTTTTGCCAGTGCGCGGAAGCCAAGTCATAGACTTCGGATCTTGCCCGGGTGGCTGGACATGGGTGCTACAGCAAGTCGGTTGTCAGGTCTTAAGTATCGACAAGGCCCCCCTTGATCCGCGAGTGGCAGCTTTGCCAGGGGTTAAATTCTTAAAAGCAGATGCATTTTCTTTAAAGCCTGAAGATCTGGGTCCGGTCGATTGGTTTTTTTCAGATATTATCTGCTATCCACCCACCCGGTAAAGTGAGAAGA
>JANNCH010000103.1:0-3319 GCA_031386315.1 Pseudobdellovibrionaceae bacterium | reverse complement strand
GTTCTCGTGCCGCCATTGAATAGTCGTTGTGGGAACTGCCATTCGATTCTTGATACGTTGCATATTCGTAGGTGCGTGTGGTAGGTGGATTTGTTTAGGATGGCAAGAGATTAACGCTTCTTTACCAGTTTTCCGCGCTTCCTTCCATAGACGGTCGAAATAGGAGCATCAAGCGGGATGCCCTTGCGTTTGCGGTGATAGTTTCGCGTCCGCGTCCGCTCTTTCTCGGCGCATACCGCGCAGTAGATGGCGGTTTCCAGCGGCCCCTTGCCGCAATCCCGGCAAATGCCGCTTTCGACACGGGCCTTGGTATATCTGACCGATATAGGCGGCACGCGCAGTTTCTTGGGCGATTTCGCGATTTCCAAGGCGGACTTGGCGCGCTTGATCAGCGACCTGTTCACCACGCTATTCATCGTCTCCTGCCTTTGCTCATACGCGATTGCCAGTTTCAGCAGTGCGCCGAACAAGCTCCTGAGTGAATCATACTCCGCCAAAAGCTCGCGTAGTTCACGGGGCTTGAGTCCCTGCACGTCCGCACTCTCGAATTGATAGGCAAGCTTGCGGCACAACGCCCATTTGTCGTCGCGCTTCCACGTTGTCAGTTCCCGGTAATTCTTTTTGCCAGCCGCGTTCATGAGATGCGCCAGACTTGAAAGCGGCCATGCTCGTTCCGCTTGGTTTGCACCACGATGCCCATGCGATTCGAGAACCCGATGATCCGCTGGCGATGCTTCTCCGTGTCCACCACGAACGAAAGACCAATAGCGCAATTCCGCAACGCCTCCTTCGCATCAATAGCCGCTCCGTAGGAAAGGATCGGCACTTCATCTGGCAATTTCATCGCTTCATAGGCGGGTAATTTCTTGTTCACTGTTTTACTTGTTTATATGAAACCTCAATGCACGTCAACTATCTTGTTGACTTAATTTATTTCGACAACAACACTCACCGTCGAAATGAAACAAATCCTACTGATCGTCCAAAGCCCTTCCGATGTTGCTGCGCTTGCCGTTGCCACTGCGGAAATCAAGAAACTCGGCACCGAAGGTGTTTGGCTGGTTTTCAGCCCGTCCATCCTCACGGACACCGCAACCGCCTCGCGCCAACACGATGTTGCCATCCGCGACATTCAAGAATCCATGAAGGATTGTGCCACCCGCCTCGACTTCAAAGGCGCAGACTCCTACAAGGAAAAGCTGGATGCCGCACTTCTCGAAAAGGACGAGAGCATCAAAACTGCCTACACCCGCATGACGAAGGAAGAGCAGGATGCCGCTTACGCCCGTATCTTCAAAGGGTTCACTGATAATCAGCCAGCGAAGAATATCAAGGTAACTCAACTATCTGCCCATTACGAGTCTGATAACTGGATTGATCTGCTCGCCAGCCTCAAGTCCACTTGGTTCGCTCCGTTCGCTACCGGCTCGTTCTCTCTGGCGTGGCCGACCAGCTTCCCGTCCACCGCCAAGAAAGCCGCCGTGCCCGTCGCCGCCACACAGCCGCCATCAGCCCAGCCGGAGCCAGTGGCCCAAACGCCGCAAGCTCCTACTCCAACGCCACCAGCGGCCCCCGTGACGCCGCCCGTGCCGCGTTCCGCTGTTGTCTATGAAGATGCGCCAGCGCCAGCTACCCCGCCCGCTGCTGGCGCCACGGATGAAAACCTTCGCACCAATCAAACGCCTGAGTTCAAGCAAATCGTGGCAATGGGCGCGGAAGGCATGGGGCGGGAAGCCATTCGTCTCGGCATCAATCCCAATGGGATGCACCGCCTAAAAATCGCTTACGCCATCTACAACAAGAAATACGCCGTAGCCGCGTAGCCAATGCTGCCGCACACTACGAAGGTCTGGCACCCATCCGCGCAGGCAAACGCGCTCTACGAACGCCAATACGACCTTCTCGCGCCCCAAATCAAAGCCAGCGAAGGGCGGGACGCGAATGATTACGAGATCATGCTGGCGACGTTTGGCTCGCTCCCGCACAAGCACCCCCTCAAATGGGAGTTCCTGATCGCGTGCTGGCAAGCCCAATGGCCGGAAACGATGATGATGGAGAATGACGGCATCCTCAATAGCTGGCTGTTCCGCATGGCAAAAGGCTTTTGCTGGGGAAAACGACTCACGTTTTTGGGTTGCGGTTCATCGGGTAAAACCCAATGCGCCGCCGCCTACGGCTATACCATGTGGAAAGCGCGCCCATTCAACACCAGCGTTTTCCTCTCCACAACCTCATCGGAAGCTGGCGAGAGCCGCACATGGGGTGCGGTCAAAGACCTCCACAAATCAGACAAGCACAAGGTTGGAAAGCGGATTGATTCGCTCCACCTGATTACGCTCGATGAAGAAGTGCGGGATGATGATGGGGTAAAGGAGCGCGACTTCCGCGACGTGATCAAGTGCATCAACATCAAGCCCGGCCAAGAGGGGAAAAACGTCATGTCGGCTATCGTAGGGCGCAAGAACGATAACGTCATCTGGATTTGTGATGAGCTTGGTTTTATGGATATTGGCGTGCTGGCCGCTCGTGTGAACTTGAACACCAACCCGTTCTCGCAGTTCATCGGGATGAGCAACGCCCCGGATGAAGGCGACCCCATGCACATTGACGCCGAACCTTTCGGCCCGAAATACCCTGACGGATGGCGTTCTGTGGACAAGGACAACGACGAATCTTGGCCGACGAAATCCGGCTTGTGCCTGTATTTCAACGGCGCAAAGTCGCCCAACTACAACGCCAAGCCGGGTGCAAAGGCTCCGTTCCCCAAGCTGATGAACGAAAACTTCCGGCTGGAAATCCTATCGGACTCTGGCGGCGAAGATTCCCCTATGTATTACAAGCAGTTTTATGGCTTCCCTCCCGGCATAGATGTGTCCGATAGCGTCGTATCCCAAAAGCTGATGGAAGCCTCCGGCACATTCGAGCAAACAGTGTGGCAGGACAGCGTTCAAAAGCCGTTAGCTGGCCTTGACCTTGGCTTCCGTGCAGGCGGCGACCCTTGTGTGATTCACTTTGGTAAAATCGGCAAAGCGCGCCACGCCAGCAACCACGACTCACCTTACCGCACGATGCTGGTCTGCGAACAGGACGCTTTCGCCATTCTGCCCAAGCAAAGTAGTAAAGACGCTTTCGAGCTTCAAATCGCCACACAAGTCATTGCGGAATGTCGCAAACGCCAGTGTCACGACCTCGCCCTCGACGTAACCGGCGACGGCGGCTTACTGCTCCAAGCTATCGAACGTGAAGCGCGTGAAGCTGGCTTTGCCCTGAACGTGCTCGCTGTCAGCTTCTCAGGCAGCGCAGATGACCGTGTGGTGAT
>JANNCH010000093.1:0-2372 GCA_031386315.1 Pseudobdellovibrionaceae bacterium | reverse complement strand
GTGTCAATCCGCGCCCCCCGTGAAGGGGGCGACGGTGTCCGTTGCTGTGCCGTCGCTGGGTCGAGAGGTTCAATCCGCGCCCCCCGTGAAGGGGGCGACTCTGAGACGCGGGCCGCATGGCGGAAGCTGGATGTTTCAATCCGCGCCCCCCGTGAAGGGGGCGACTGCGGGACCCTACGACCCTTGCCGCTGTAGGGAAAGAATAGACTGTTCCGCGAACCTCCGGAATTTCTCCTTCTAAAAAGCCCTTTGAGTTTCAATCGAGATGTCAAAGAACGTGGGCAGTAGGCCTAGCGGCTAGCGCGAACCTTTTAGTGATTTTGAGACCGCTTGGGGTTCGCGCAGCCTCTGACCGCGTGATTTTCTGCCGTAAAAAAATTTGAGCGATCCGTCGCTAAACGACAAGCAATCGCTCGACATCGTAGCCATCTTTCGCGCCGTGGTGTTCGATCTTATGATGCCAATTGCTGCCCAGATGGTAAATCCGCAGGCTGTCAGTCGTGAGATCCATGATCCCGAGCAGTTTTGATCTCAGTGCCACGAGTTGGGCGGGATCCACTTTACATTCAAAAACGGAGTTCTGAACGCGTTGGCCGAAATCGAGGCAGGTCTTCGCAGTCCGGCGCAGGCGGGATTTTCCGGCTGGGGTAATCGTCGAAACGTCATAGGTGATGAGGATATACATGCGGATTGGATAGGGGATGAGAGATAGGGGATGTCCGGGGAGTGAAATGTTTGTGGTTCCTTATCATCATTCTGAAATCTCCAATCCCTGATCCCCGATCTTTAATCTCCGATCTCTTCATTTCACTTCGCGAGAAATGCCGGATAGGCATCCAGATCGCCGCGCAGGTGGCGGGCGAGCAGGCGGGCTTGGAGCTGGGGCAGGAGACCGATGGTGGTTTTTTCGTCGAGGAAGGGGTGGGTGATTTCGTCCTGCTTGCGTTCTTGCCAGGCGGTGAGGACTTTTTTGCGAGAATCATCTTTGAGTAGGACGGCTCCGTTTTCCTTGATGTCGAAGTCTTTGAGGGTGATCTGCTGGCGGTTGAAGAGTGAGAGGGCGGTGCGGTCGGCGAAGTAGGCGCGGAATTCTTCCATCAGGTCGAGGGCTAGCGATGGACGGCCGGGGCGGTCGCGGTGGAGGAAGCCGCATTGGGGATCGAGGCCGCAGGATTCGAGGGCACTGCGGCAATCGTGCATGAGCAGGGCGTAGAGGAAAGAGAGCAGGGCATTCACGGGATCGAGCGGCGGGCGGCGGGAGCGTCCGGAAATGGTGATGGCGGGATCGTGGTTGGTGAGCAGGTGGGGAAATACCGCGAAGTAGCGGGCGGCGGAATCGCCCTCAATGCCGCGCAGGGTGTCGAGAGTGGTAGCGCGGGAAATCAGGCCGATGCGGACGGCGAGGAAATCTGCGGCGTTGGTCAGGGCGAGGGCTTTTTCGGCAGATTTCTCGCCATGATCGCGGGCGGCCCGCATGAGGACGTGGCGAGTGTTGGCCAGTTTGGCAGAGATCATATTGGCGGCGATGGCGAGCGAGGCAGGTTCGTCGTCGGCGCGGCGGTATTGCTCGCGGCGGAGCAGGATGTTGCCTGGGGTGAAGCCGTTAGAAGCAGCGAGAAATTTCCCGTGCGGGTTGTGAAATGAAAGGGAAACATCCGCCTCGGCGCAGGCGGCCATCAGCGCAGCGGAGCAAGAAATATCCCAGCCGAAGCAGACAATGCCGTCTAGGTTATGGAGCGGCACGCGGAGCTTGGTTTCGCCTTCATGGCGGATCTCGATGGCGGCACCATCCTTGCGGAGGTAGGCACCCTCAAGGGTGACGAACAGGGTGTTGAGGTGACGTTTCATCGCTTAGCGGATTTGAGGCTGAAGGATTTGAAAGTTCAGATTTGAGATTTGAGATTTCAGATTTGAGAGCGGATGAGAACCACGCGGCTGCGCCGCGCTTGAAGCGTAGAGCTTTTGGTTGGCACAGGGCGATGAGTGAGCAGGCATCGCAGCGGCGGGCTTCGTATTCGGCGAGCGGGGTTTCGCGGGAGTCGATCATCGCGTGCAGGGCAGCGGCGGTTTCGGTGACTAGCTTGCGGAGCGGCGCGTCAAGCTCGATCACGGTTCGGCGTTTTTTCTCGCCGTAGTAAAGGCAACCACTGGAAATTGTTAGGCCCAGCATTTCCTCCAAGCACATCGCCTGCGCGCAAAGCTGGACTTCATCCGCGCGGTGTGACTTCGGCTTGCCGCGCTTGTATTCCACTGGCTGCACTCGCTGCGCGGTGCATTTGAAATTTGAAATTTGAGCTTTGAGAGAGCCATCGGTAGTCTCATGCGCGGCTCTTCCTCTCAAATCTGAAATCTCAGATCTCAAATCGCCGACA
>JANNCH010000088.1:0-5566 GCA_031386315.1 Pseudobdellovibrionaceae bacterium | reverse complement strand
AACGGGGGCGGTTGGAATAAATGTTCAACTCTTCCATTTCTGAAACTAAATCTTTACGTTTACTGCGATCAAACTTAAGACGATTTTTTGAATATTCGGTGCGGTTTTTTTCGTGCTCTACAGCTAATAACTTTTTTTCGCGTGCGTCTGCCAATGCATCCGGACCATCATCACTGACTTCGAGGGCATTGGCAGTTTTGCTTTTACGGTACTCGGATAAATCCTGCTGACGCTGTCGATCCCACTGTTCTTGCTCTTCTAAAAACTCTTGTTCCCCACGACTGCGCTCGTGGTCGAATTGCTTTTGCTCTATTTGATGCTCAGCAAAACCCTTCAATCGCTCAAGCTCAGCCGGATCCGCGTGGGCACAAAGCCCCACGAAAGCACTGCACAGAATAAGAATTTGACGAACCAATATGAAATTCATATCACCCTTTAGAGCGTGGTTAAAAGCACCCAGATACAAAGCGGAATTCTTTAGGTTTCCAACGAAGCAGATGGGTGCTTTTAACCACGCTCTTATTGTATCAGTAAACTATGTTGATACGACCTATAAAAGTGGTTGCCCTCCCAAAGTCAGGGATATAAGTTACCAAGTCTCAACTAAGGAGCCCCTGTGACAGCGTTGGAAAGCCTCGGAGTATTTGCAGCCCAGACATTCTTGATCGTCTTTGCTTTGATCGCAGTGATCCTAGTGATTGCTTTGCTGGCCAGCAAGTCTTCACAAAAAACTGAAATTTCAGTCGAGCTTTTACACAAGAAATACAAAGACTTCGCATCCATTCTTAAAGCCCATACTTCAGGCAAAGACGATCTGAAAAGCGAAAAGAAAAAGCGCAAGGCCGACAAAAAATCTGAAAAACCTGAAAACAAAATCTATGTGATCAACTTCGAAGGCGACGTCAAGGCCACGGCCGTTGACAGCCTTCGCGAAGAAGTCACAGCAGTTTTGAGCGTTGCCACAGCAAAGGACGAAGTCGTTGTTTGCGTTGAAAGCCCGGGCGGAGTCGTCCACGGTTACGGTCTCGCGGCTTCTCAACTTTTGCGCATCCGCGAAAAGAACATCCCCCTTACTGTTTGCGTGGACAAAGTCGCAGCCAGCGGCGGCTACTTGATGTCATGTACAGCTAACAAAATCCTCTCAGCACCCTTTGCCATCATTGGTTCTATCGGCGTTGTAGCCCAGGTTCCGAACTTTCACAAAGTGCTCAAGAAACACAACGTGGACTACAACGAATACACGGCCGGAGAGTTCAAGCGAACTGTGAGCATTTTTGGCGAAATCACGGCCAAAGGTGAAGAAAAATTCAAAGAACAACTTGAACAAACCCACATCCTTTTCAAGGACTTCGTGGCTCGGCACCGTCCACAATTGAACATCGACCAAGTGGCCACCGGCGAATATTGGTTTGGTGAACACGCAAAGAACCTTGGGCTCGTTGATCGCATTACCACTTCGGACGACTACCTGATGGGCTTTGCAGATTCACACCAAATCGTAAAAATCGAATATAAGCATAAAGAATCGATCTCTGATAAAATCAGCGGCATCCTAGGACGCTCGTTAAAACAGGCTGGAAGCTCTTTGATTGCGGAATTCGAAGCCCGCAAATGGATTTAACGCATCGCGCTTAAATACTTGCTCATAAGCTTTAGAATTTACTTTTGAAAGCACTCTGAGGTATTCAAAACCACTGATGTTTTTACATCTAGTAAATAAAAAGTGAGGCCTAGTACGTGTCAAATTTGGAGTCCACACCAATACTCGAGGTGAAAAACCTTGAGACGACATTTTTCAGCAAAGCAGGGGCTTTTAAAGCCGTCAACAATGTCAGCTACCAAATATACAATGGTCAAACATTGGGCATCGTGGGTGAATCCGGTTGCGGCAAATCTGTTACCTCGTATTCTTTAATGCGTCTGATTGAAAAACCGGGCCTGATCACAAATGGCCAGGTGCTTTTGCATGGCCGCGATATTTTGAAACTTTCTGAAAGTGATATGGAAGACGTTCGTGGCGGCGAAATGGCCATGATCTTTCAAGAACCCATGACGGCTTTGAATCCGGTTTTGACCATCGGCTATCAACTAGACGAACAAATCATCAAACACAAAAAGTGCTCAAAAATTGAAGCGAAAGAACGCGCAGTCGAAATGTTACGTTTAGTCGGCATCCCTGCCCCGGGTGAACGCTATAGCTCTTACCCTCACCAACTTTCGGGTGGCATGAGACAACGGACAATGATCGCCATGGCTTTGTCATGTGATCCAAAGTTTTTGATCGCCGACGAACCGACAACGGCCCTCGACGTGACAATTCAAGCTCAGATTTTAGAGCTGGTTCAAAACCTACAAGAAAAATTCAATATGACCGTTCAGTTTATCACCCATGATTTGGGCGTGATTTCTGAAGTGTCTGATCGCGTGATGGTTATGTACGCAGGACAAACTTGCGAGATCGCTGATACCCAAGAACTTTTCAATGACCCAAAACATCCCTATACAGCGGCACTGATTCAGTCTCGACCAAGGTTTGGCGAACGCGTTCGCCGACTACAAACGATTGAAGGCTCGGTTCCGGCTCCGCGCGAGTTGCCAGCAGGCTGTCCTTTCACTACTCGTTGCACGCGCGTGAAAACAGAATGTGCGACGGTGAAACCACCGCTTGTTGAAATCAAACCCAACCACTTCGTTGCTTGCTTTAACCCGGTATAAGGAATCACATGCAAGAAATTATACTGGACGCAAAAAATATCAAAAAGCACTTCCCGATTCGCAAAGGCCTTTTGCTTCGCCATGTGGCAGATGTGAAAGCAGTGGACGGCGTTTCTTTGACCGTTCGCACGGGCGAGACGCTGGGTCTTGTCGGCGAATCTGGCTGCGGAAAATCCACCTTGGGCAGAACTTTGATTCGTCTTTACGAGCCCACTGCCGGCGAAATCACCTTTGAAGGTAAAGATTTTTTAAAAGAATCTGGCTCTAAGTTGCGTGCGCTTCGCAAAGACATTCAAATGATTTTTCAAGATCCCTATGCCTCTTTAGATCCACGCATGACCGTTGGTCAAATCGTGCAACAGCCTTTCGAAATTCATAATTTAATTCCGAACTCGACAGACCGTCAAAAACGCGTGAAAGAATTGTTAGAGCTTGTGGGCCTGCGCAGTGCTCACATCAATCGCTACCCACATGAATTTTCTGGTGGTCAACGTCAGCGCATCAGCATTGCCCGCGCCATAGCCTTGAATCCAAAATTGATTATTTGCGATGAGCCCGTTTCAGCACTGGATGTTTCTGTTCAAGCCCAGGTGCTCAACTTGCTCGAGGACTTACAAGAATCCTTGGGTCTGACTTATATTTTTATTTCACACGATTTATCAGTGATCGAACATGTTTGCGATCGTATTGCTGTGATGTATTTGGGCAAAATTGTTGAGATCGCATCTCGCGATGAACTTTTCAGCAATCCAAAACATCCGTATACACAAGCCTTGATCAGTGCGATCCCCCGCGTGGGCGAAGGCAAAAAGCGCATGAAACAGTCTTTGACTGGCGAAGTACCAAGCCCAATCAACCCCCCATCGGGTTGTGCATTCCACCCGCGCTGTCCTCATAAAATGGGCATCTGCTCACAGCAGATGCCCATTTTAGAAAATTTAGAAGGTTCTGAATCTCACAAAAAAGCATGTTTTTTAAAGGAGACCCCATGAAAAAACTAGTGATCGGATTACTGCTGTCTGCGACGACCGCTTTTGCGGCCCCAAGCAACAACGAACTTAAGATCGGCATCTCTCAGGAATTCGAAAGCCTGAACCCCATCATCATGTCTATGTCAGCGTCTAGCTACCTTTACCGCATGGTAGGCCGTACGCTAGTTGTTTTGGACGCTGACGCTAAATGGGTTCCACAACTTGCTAAAGACATTCCATCTATCGAAAAAGGCACGGCTAAAATCGTTGATGTCGGCGGCAAAAAGAAAATCATTGCCACTTGGGAAATCCTCGACACTGCGAAATGGTCGGATGGCAAACCCGTTATCTGTGAAGATTTCAACACGGCTCGTATGATTGCAACTTCTCCAACTGTTGCCGTGGGCGAAAAAGAAACTTGGACTCAGGTAGAAAAAATTGAAGCCGATGCTAAAAATCCTAAAAAATGTACTTTCACTTATGAAAAAGCAAAATGGGATTTCTATCAGCTAGCCAATTTCTTCCCACTTCCAACTCACATTGAAAAAGCCATTTTTGAAAAATACAAAGATCAAAAAGAAGGCTACGAGAAAAATTCAAACTATGTTCGCAATCCAACATTGAAGGGCCTTTATAACGGACCTTATGTGATTTCTGAACTTAAATTAGGATCACACATCAGTTTTTCTCTGAATGCTGACTTCTATGGAGCACCAGCGAAGATCAAAAAAATTATCGTAAAACTGATTCCAAACACCGGAACAATGGAAGCCAACTTGCGTTCTGGCACCATCGATATGATTTCAACTTTGGGCATGGATTTGGATCAAGCTTTGGCTTTCGAGAAAAAATCAAAAGCTGAAAACTTACCTTACAATACTTTCTTTGTTCCATCAGTGACTTACGAGCACATCGATTTAAACTTGGATAATCCATTCTTAAAAGACGTCCGCGTTCGTAAAGCTTTGGTTTTCGCTATCAACCGCGATGACCTTACAAAAGCTTTGTTCGAAGGTCGCCAACAACCAGCGGACCACTTCACGACTCCAAAAGATGCTTGGTATACTGCAGATCCTAAATTTGTGACGACTTACCGTTATTCAAAACGTGAAGCGACAAAACTTTTAGATGAGGCTGGTTGGAAATTAGACAAAGATGGATACCGTTACAAAGACGGCAAAAAATTGTCTTTCACATTCATGACTACCGCTGGCAACAAAACACGCGAATTAGTTCAAGTGTATTTGCAGAATCAGTGGAAACAAGCTGGCATTGAAGTTCTTATCAAGAATCAACCAGCACGTGTATTCTTTGGTGAAACAACAAGCAAACGCAAATTCGAAGCAATGGCTTTGTTTGCATGGGTTTCTTCACCCGAAAACAGCCCACGTTCAACTTTGTCTTCTACTTCTATCCCAACCGCAAAAAATGGTGGCTCTGGCCAGAACTACATGGGCTGGATAAATAAAAATGTTGATAAAGATTTGAACGCCTTGGACATTGAGTTCAACTCAAGCAAACGTGCCGGCATCGTTCACAACATCATCAAAGAATACACAGCAGAAGTTCCGGTCATCCCATTGTATTTCCGCTCAGACATTTCGGTAACTCCAAAAAATCTGAAAAACTACAAAATGACAGGCCACCAATTCCACGAAACCAACAAAATCGAAGAATGGTCTTTGGAATAGTCTGAACAAAATGCACTGAAGCCTTTTTCAATGCTTCAGTTGCAAGGTGCGTGGGGATTTCTTCAGAGCAGCTCTCGAAAGATCGATCCGCACACACCAAATCTTAAGCCTCTTTTAAGGCTTCAGATGCAAGGCACGAGGAGGAGAGCGTACTCCTCGTACGCCGACGACGAGAAACGCAGTCAGCTG
>JANNCH010000051.1:0-4223 GCA_031386315.1 Pseudobdellovibrionaceae bacterium | reverse complement strand
ATGCAATCCTGGGCTGCCTGTCGAAAAAAATACACCGCAGCTAGAATAGATTTTTCTTTTAGAAATTTTCTTGGCAGACCTTGGTGCGTGGCCTCGAGCAAAGCATAATGATCTGCATTTTCTTCAAGATCATCTGCAATTGCATTGAGCAGTCGACTGCGATCCAACAGAGTTGTTTTTTCAAATTCCAATTGTGCTTTTTTTGCAAATGGTAATGCCTTAACGACATCCATGGCCTCTGACGAAGTCACATGCCCTAGGATTTGTGCATCGAATGGATTGTATTTAATCAATGTGGCCTTATTTTCTGAAGCTACCCACTGACCATCAATATAATTTAAAAAATTCTGCATTGAGACCTCGAAAGAACTCTAGGTATAGCACACCTATTATCGCACGAGCATCAATATACGTTTTGATTGCGGTATTGCATTGGGTGCTGAGCAATGGATTCGACACGTACTTTTGTTACCAATACTTCTGCAAAATCACGCAGAATTGCAGGATTAGACTATGAAGGCTTATGCACAAATTCAACGGCCCCTAGCTCAAGTGTTTTGAGTGCTGCGTCCCCCGTGTTTGAAAACGAAGAAACCACAACCACTGAAATAGGCAAATGCTTCATTATTTTTTCTAAAAACATGCCCCCTGACATCTTGGGAATTTCAATATCCGAAGTTAAAACATCGGGCTTTAGCGGCACGATCTGGCCTAGTCGAAAGGCGTAATGCGCAGCATTGCGCAACCCTAACCCAAGCCTGACAATGGCCGGAACACAGAAGTGCTAAATTGCCTGCAAAACCAGGAGATTCAATGAAAAACATCGTGAAAGCTATCGTATTTTCGTCGCTCGTTTCTATCACCGCAGCAGCAGCTGGACCACTGATCAACGGAGCCGGCTCTACTTTTGCCGAACCCGTTTATACAAAGTGGATTAGCGAATATCAAAAAACTGAGAAGGACTCAAAGCTGAACTATCAAGGCATCGGCAGCGGCGCAGGCATCAAACAATTGATCGCAGGAACTGTGGACTTTGCAGGAACTGATGTTCCGATGAACAAAGAAGAAACTGAACAGGCAAAAAAATCTGTATTGCACATCCCCGTTGCGATGGGTGCCGTTGTATTGACTTATAATTTAACTTTGCCAAGTTCATTAAAGCTTTCAGGCCCCGTGGTGGCTGATATTTTCGCAGGAAAAATCACAAAATGGAATGATGTTAAAATTCAAGCTTTGAATAAGAGTCTTGTTTTGCCGGCAACTGATATCGCCGTAGCAACCCGTTCAGATGGCAGCGGTACAACCGGAGTTTTCTCTGAGTATCTAGCTAAAGTAAGTCCAGAATGGGTTGGCAAGGACGGCAAAACTGTTAACTGGTTTAAAGGCAGCCTGGGCGGAAAAGGGAATGCTGGCGTCACTGGTCTAGTTAAACAAACTCCAGGATCCATCGGTTACGTCGAGTTGGTTTATGCCCTTGAAAATAAATTACCTATCGCTGACATTCAAAACAAAGCAGGTGCTTTTGTAACGCCTTCTGCTAAGACCGTAACGAATGCAGCAGCGGGAATTTCTAAAGATGCAATTGCTCAAGAGTTTAAAATTTCTATAACTGACGCAAAAGGAAAAGACGCTTATCCAATTTCTGCATTTACTTGGATGCTTTTGTATAATGAAATGGATAAAGAAAAAGGTACGGCCATTAAGAAGTTTGCAACATGGGCTTTGGGCGAAAAAGCTCAGAACTTAGCTGGAACAATCAACTATGCACCGGTACCAAAAGATTTGCGTGCAGCTGTTTTAAAGAAAATTGATGCTATCACTACAAAATAGGTAAGATTTGGGTTTAATCGCAGCTTTATTTCCACCGAAAGACAGAAAAGACGGAATCAGAAAATCTGATTTCGTCTTTTTTCATTCACTGCGCGCCCTTGCTAGCTTTGTTATCATTCTTCTTATTTCAATTATTGTTCTTTTAGTTTGGCAGTCACGGGAAATCCTTATGCGTGATGGCCTCAGCTTTCTATGGCGCAATGAATGGAACCCAAATGAAAATATCTACGGGGCCTTGCCATTTATTTATGGCACTCTGATGACCTCATTGGTTGCATTGGTTATCGCTATACCGGTGTCTGTAAGTTGCGCTCTTTTTATCACGGAACTTTGTCCTCGTTGGCTAAAAGCTCCGCTAAGCTTTTTAATTGAAATGCTTGCCGCTATTCCAAGTGTGGTTTATGGACTTTGGGGTATCTTTGTTTTAGCACCCGCTGTGCGTGAATATATCCAACCGGGCCTTGGTAAATCCATGGGCTTTATTCCGCTTTTTCAAGGTCCCCACTTTGGGATCGGAATACTTTCTGCCAGCATCGTGCTAGCCATTATGATTCTTCCGACGATCACCACCATGTCCCGCGAAGTTTTTAATGCCATCCCTCAACTGACCCGCGAGGCCGCACTAACGTTGGGCGCCACTCGCTGGGAAATGATTTTCATGTCAGTCCTGAAAACCGCCACACCGGGAATTTTCGGTGCAGTTGTTTTAGGTTTGGGTCGCGCCATGGGTGAGACCATGGCAGTGACAATGGTCATTGGTAACCGCGCAGATATCTCGTGGTCATTGTTTAGTCCGGGGGCAACCATGGCTAGTGTTATTGCCAATGAATACCCAGAGGCCAGTACCAACTTATATCTTTCAGCTCTGACAGCCATCGGTGTGGCTTTATTTTTGGTATCATTATTAGTGAATTTGTTGGCGCGTCTTATTGTTTCTCGCTTTGAAAAAAAGGT
Source organism: Pseudobdellovibrionaceae bacterium (assembly GCA_031386315.1). GTDB lineage: Bacteria > Bdellovibrionota > Bdellovibrionia > Bdellovibrionales > Bdellovibrionaceae > JANNCH01. Next base: position 1,439 of record JANNCH010000051.1, on the reverse strand, counting down.
GGGTGGATAATGGATATTCGCAGTATCGAGCCCTTGGTTTCACGCCGCCGCAAAATTAAACATTACCTTATGTACAGCCTGATCGGACTTTTAACATTGGTCGCTGTGATTCCACTTTTTGCTGTCTTTATTTATATTTTGCAAAAAGGTTTGCCTGCTCTAAGCTGGAACTTCTTTACACAGCTTCCAGCACCCACTGGCGAAACCGGTGGCGGTATGGGCAATGCCATTGTTGGAAGTTTACTGATGATCGGCATGGCATCTGTTGTCGGCGTACCCATTGGAATTTTCGGCGGAGTATATCTAGCAGAATTCCCCCATGGAAAACTGCCAAAAATATTTCGCATGGTCGTAGATTTGCTAACCAGTCTGCCAAGTATCGTAATCGGATTATTTGTTTATGTGATCCTCGTGGTCCCACTCAAGGGATTCTCGGCCCACGCAGGCGCTGCCACATTGGTTATTTTAATGATACCAATCATTATTAAAACCACCGAAGAAGTTTTAAAATTAATCTCGCAGCATGTGCGTGAAGCAGGCTTAGCACTGGGCATTCCACGTTGGCGCGTGATTATTTTTATTATTCTTAAAGGAAGTCGTTCGGCTGTTATAACAGGTGTGATTTTAGCCATTGCTAGAATTTCTGGTGAAACGGCACCGTTGCTGATCACGGCTTTCGGAAATCGCAATTGGCCCGAAAGCCTCAGCCAACCGACGGCTTCGCTTCCGGTGCAAATTTATAATTATGCCATTAGCCCCTATGAAGACTGGCATCAACAGGCCTGGGGTGGAGCATTGGTTTTAGTGAGTCTTGTTTTTTCAATCAACTTGCTGTCACGCCTGATTTTACGTAATAAGTATAAAGAAGCAGGAAAATAATATGGTTAATAATACTTTGCCCATCCTTGCCGTAAAAAGTTTAGAAGCATACTTTGGTGAAGCACGTATCGTAAAAGGTGTGTCTTTCGATGTTCAGCCGAATCACGTTGTGGCACTCATCGGGCCATCGGGTTGTGGCAAATCTACCTTACTTCGCTGCTTAAATCGTCTGCACGAAGAAACCAAAGGGGCCCATGTAAAGGGACAGGTCCTTTTGCAAGGTCAGGATATTTATTCAGGTCGCCTAGATCCCGTCGAAGTACGTTCACATGTGGGCATGGTTTTTCAAAAACCAAATCCCTTTCCATCAATGTCTATTTTTGACAATGTGGCCGCAGGACTTACTTTGCGTGGTGTGCGTAAAAAGAGCACGATCATCGAAGTGGTCGAAGAGTCTTTGAAAAAAGCGGCCTTGTGGAATGAAGTGAAAGACAAATTAAAAGCACCGGGTATGAGTCTTTCAGGTGGTCAGCAACAACGTCTTTGTATTGCTCGCGCGCTTGCGATTAGTCCACCGGTTATTTTGATGGATGAACCAACCTCGGCCCTAGACCCTATTG
>JANNCH010000004.1:0-2266 GCA_031386315.1 Pseudobdellovibrionaceae bacterium | reverse complement strand
ACCTTTCTCGGTCCTTACCGCCGCAGACGTGAATGTGTCCATCTTCCCACTGCGGAGGTCCCGGTGAAAAAAGTCGGTCTCTCTAGATTGCGGTGTTAGTCTCTTCTTCCGTTGGCCATCATTAGGAAGTAGAGAAACTGCGCGATCGAGCCAACAGCAGCGGCGACATAAGTCATCGCGGCCCAAAACAGGGCATTTTTCGCACGTTTATGGTCGATGTGTGGGGCGATACCGCTACTTTCCATCCAGATCAACGCCCGGCGACTGGCGTCAAATTCGACAGGTAAGGTGATGATGGAAAAGAGCGTGGTCACCCCGAAAAGCGCCACCCAGCCCCACAGCATCATGGGTGAATGAAATCGGCCCATACCTAACAAACTCGCCCACATGAGGTAGTTCAGGAGATTACTCGAGAGCTGGACTGCCGGTACCATTTTCGAGCGTAAGCCGAGCCAAATGTATGCCTGTCTATGTTGGACGGCGTGACCGCATTCGTGGGCGGCGACTGCGGCAGCTGCCACCGAGTTTTCACCATAGACACCTTCACTGAGATTCACGGTTTTCTTGACGGGGTCATAGTGATCGGTGAGTTGGCCCGGCACGCTGATCACTTGCACGTCGTTGATTCCATTTTGGCGGAGCATCATCTCCGCGACTTGGGCACCGGACATCCGGATCGGGATTTGCGAATATTCGGCAAAGCGGCGCTTGAGTGTGCCGCTGATTAGGAAACTCGCTAACAGCGAGCCACCAATGATGACCCAGTAGGTCAAGCCGAAGCCCGAGCCTTGACCGTTGTTAGCGACAATCTGAGTGAGTGAGCAAACGTCAATATTCATACCAGCGAGATTACGGGTAAAGCAAGTGATCGCAACGGATTTCCTGTTGGAAAACCGAATGAATTTTCCAAGGCAGTCTGCTTGTCAGAGCGATTCGACCCGTAAGGTCAGGGTGTGGGTGGTGCCGGTGGCAGGGTCCGTCGCGGTGACGAGGTGAGTGCCAACGACGAGATGGATGATCGGCTCGGGGCTGGCGGGCTCTATTTTCAAGGACTCGCATTTCCAAATGGCAGTACCCGGAAGATTGGTAACGGGCCGCAACTTGTCGGAGCCGGAGGGGATCTCAGGATCCAGCAAAAACGTCGCACCATCCGCCGGGCTGATGATGCGGAGTGGTTCTTTGGCGGTCTGGGTCGGGTCTAAGGCGAGGTCGTTACGGCGTAAGTTATAGCGACTACCAAACCACTCGGCATAGGTCGGATCGAGTAATGCTTTACCGCTGGTATCGTAATCGGTGGTGGCGGCGGCTACTAAAGAGGTGTCCTCCGGCACGAAATCGTGGTAGGAGTTTTTTGCCGTAACAGCGACGCGTTTTCCATTGCGTGGATCAATCGTGACATCGACTAAACCTGGCAGTCGCTCGAACCAAGTTGGCTTTGTCTGCTGGTGGAGTCGCAACATGGCGCGATGGAAAATGGGGCCCGCGCCGGTGATGCCGGAGATGCTTTTCATCGGCTGCTGTTCGAAGTTTCCAGCCCACACGCCGACAGTGAATTGCGGGGTGTAGCCGATGCACCAATTATCATGAAAATCAGACGACGTCCCCGTTTTCACCGCACAACGGAATGGCAGATCCAGCGGACCACCGGGTTGGAACGATGGGGCACGGGCATCAGAATCGGATAGTATATCTGCGATCAGCCATGCGTTACGGCGGTCGAACACCTGACTTTTACAAGGCTGGATCGATGGAAATAGAATAGCCGGGTGATAGCATCCGAGCCTAGCGAGGGTGGCGTAGGCATTGGTGATTTCTAGCAGGCGGACGGGGGCATTTCCAAGGGTGAGGCCGAGACCGTAGAGATCCGGGTCTGGACTAAGGGTGGTGATGCCGAGCACTTGGAGAAAATCATACAACGATTTCGCACCACCGAGCAGGTTGAGTTCGCGCAGTGCTGGGACATTGAGCGAGCAGGCCAAAGCAGTTCGCAGGGTGACGGGGCCGCGGTAGTGGCGGTCGTAGTTTTCAGGCAAATCGAGGCCTTGCGGGGTGCGGAATGGAGTGGGGATATCTGCCAAGATTGAGGCCGGGTGCCGGTGGTTTCGCTCCATCGCTAGCAGATAAGTAAATGGCTTGAGAGTGGAGCCGGGGGAGCGTGGCGACAGCGCCCCGTTGAGCTGGCCGCCGCGAGGGTCATTCCAGTCGGCGGAGGGTACCAGTGCGAGGATTTCTCCGGTCGGGTTATCAATGACGACGACGGCGGCGT
>JANNCH010000642.1:0-1998 GCA_031386315.1 Pseudobdellovibrionaceae bacterium | reverse complement strand
TATCAGGTATGTACCTGAGCGGGCCCTTCAGACTGCCATCGTGGCAGTCTGAGATTAATATCCACAGAAATTTTAATCATTTAAATCAAAGAGTGCTTGTTTATCGTTAAGAGCAGCGTAGGGGGCCAGTTTAAGGGAGCTGAGTCAAGTCGCTGGGGGTTGTGTGGATTTTACGGGTGATCTTTTTTTCTCCGACGATCAAAATAATATAAGCTAGTACAGATGCGCAGGCCATGATGACGATGATGCTAATCAGGTGTTTGACTTCTAACAATCCAACAAGCATCGCTGATAAAGCACCCAATCCCATTTGTAAAAAGCCCATGAGGGCCGCGGCGCTGCCGGCATTTTTTGAGAAGGGGGCCATTGCTAATGCGCCTGAATTTGGGTTGGTGATTCCAAGGCATGAAAGTGCAATGAAGAAATAGATAATTGTAGTTACTAGATTGTAGATCCCTATATAGGTCAGTAATAGGTAAACTAAGCCAGCAATCATTTGAATGAGTAAGCCTGCTCTCAAAATTTGTTCGTTCTGATATTTTTTAAGTAAAATAACATTGAGTTGGCTTGTGCTGATCAGTCCGATCGAGATCAAGGCGAAAATCCATCCATATATTTTTGGTGAGACTCCGAAAATATCCATAAAAATAACCGGTGACCCTGCTAGGTAGGCAAAGAGCCCTGAAAAAGCAACAGCACCTGACACTACATAGGTATAAAATTGTGGGTTTTGCAAAATGGCCCAGAAGTTTCTAAATATAGGCCCTAGTTTTAGGCTCACCGTCGGATCTGGCTGATGGGACTCGGGCAGAAAAAAAGTCACAATAGCTAATGTGATAGCAGCGATCCCGGCAAGTACAATAAATACGGAATGCCAACCAAAAGATGTCGCTAAATAGCCACCCACTGTGGGTGCGAGCAGTGGTGACACGCCTAAAATTAATATTAATACTGAAAATACTTTGGCGCTTTCTTTGGTTGTGAATAAATCGCGAACCATGGCCATGGCTGTAACGCCCGCAGCGCAGCCGCCCAAGGCTTGCAAGAAGCGAGTGGCCACGAGGGACTCAATTGATTTTGTAGTAAGACATACAATGGAAGCAAAAATGTAGATTATCAATCCGACATACAAAGGTTTTTTACGACCGAATCTATCTAACAGTGGACCATAGAAAAGCTGACCCAATGAAATACCAATAAAGTAACTAGATAGCGACAGTGATACTTGTGATACCGTGCTGCCAAAGTCTTTCGCGATCTCTGGGAAAGCTGGCAAATACATATCAATTGAAAATGGGCCAAGAGCTGTCAGGATACCTAAAATCAGTATAGTGAAGAAGTGGCTTTTTTTTGCTGTTGTCGTCATAGATAAATCCTTAAATCAAAATATTAGTGTCCAATTTTTTTAAGACCGGTCCAAGTAGCGATGAAGGCGATCTCGGGACCGACTCCGAACTGGGAGGCAGAGAATCGTCCCACGCCTACGGTGTAAGCCCACTCTTGAATTTCTTTTTTAGCAAAAAGTAGTTGAACCTCTTCGCGCTCATCGCTTTTGTGCGTACGAAAGTATTGGGCGTTAACGCCGACAGTGATATGTTCAGTGAGTGAATATCCAAAGATCGCTTCCCACATTTCTGAAACTTCATCGACCGGCGCTAATAAAATCACATTTGAACCATCACCAAAGGCCTTTGCTTTGTCATCATTGTGGTCGTACATCTTTTTTTCGTAAACTATCGAACCCAAGAAAGATTCGTACTTGCCTAATAGGCGAGCTTGTATAAATGAATCATTGAGCCAATCGCGGCAATCCGCTTTTTCGCAGTCAATACTGGGCAAGTCGGCTAAACGGTTATTATAGCTCTTTCCAATGCTGACACCGAAAAATGAAACTGGGTAAAAATCAAGTGCAGCTTTGCCTGTGAGGGTAGAGGAAGAGGCCATTGTAAGAGATGGACGTAAATAACCATAAAAGGGATTGGATGTTTCGCCCCACAG
>JANNCH010000617.1:0-2179 GCA_031386315.1 Pseudobdellovibrionaceae bacterium | reverse complement strand
CACTACCGCAAGCTCGGCCAAGACGTGAAGCCCCTACTGCGGAGTTATGAAAACTGGGCAGTGCCACTCAAGCCCTCCGATGAGGTGATGGTCCGCTTCGAGGCCCGCAGCCGACCGACCAAGGAAGCGACCGGACTGGATCTGGAACTCTGGCTCAGCCGCAAGAAAGTTCTCAAAACCGACGCCCGCCTCGAAGGTAAACGCCCACTTTTCGTCCTCGGGCCTGATTGGCGCGGTGGCCGCCTGATCGTTTCCGTAGCCCTTGCGCCGGCCGATAAACCCGGTTCATAATGCCGTCATGAAATTATTAACCGCTATCTGGCTGACACTCGCCGCCTTCGCCCAGGCAACCAGCTTGGAATTCGAACAATTAGTGACCGAGGTCAGCGCCGCCGCAGACGCCACCACCGTCACTGCCGACTTTAAATTTACCAATAAAAGCGAGAAGCCGGTGACAATTTCAAAAAGCGATCCCGGTTGTTCCTGCCTCAAAGTACAAGTCGCCGAAGGTAAACTTAGATACGCGCCCGGCGAGTCCGGCCTGATCCGCACCACTTTCGAAATGGGGAATTTTTCCGGCACCGTAGACAAGATGGTCGCCCTGTGGCTCGACGATGCACCGGAAACCTCGCCCACCATGAGACTCACCGTCCGCGTCCACATCCCTGTGATTGTCTCAGTAGAATCCGAGCCGGGAAAAAAAACCGTGCAGTGGGAAATCGGCGGGAAACTCGAGCCCCAAGTCATCCACATCGTCATGGCAGAAGGCCACACCATCCACGTGACTGGTATCACTTCCTCATCGCAAGCCTTCAGCCATACCCTGAAAACCATCGAAGACGGGAAAAGCTATGACCTAAGTATCACGCCGTTAGAAATCGACACGGCAGGCATGAGTGTCTTCCGCATCGAGACCGACTGCCCGATTCCAAAGCACCGGACCCAGCAAGCCTTCGCCGTTCTCCGCAAGCCGGTGCCAGCCAGTGTGCCCGATAAACCATGAACGCACTCGGCCAACTCTCAGCCATCGCCTTCATTTCGCTATCGGCTGCGGCTGGGACATTCTGGATCAAAGGGCCGCCGGTGCGGCAGCTGACCTGCGATCCCACCACCTTAAAAGAAGGTGAAATCTGTTTAGCACAAATTTCTCCGACCACGAAAGTCTTATGGATCGACGCCCGACCGCGACGGGATTGGAAAAAAAATGGCGTCCAAGGCTCCCTGCTGTGGAACCTCGATCCAGCGGAAGATATGCAGGCATTTGAGGCGGAAATCGCCACTCATCTAATGGACACGCCACGAGTCATCGTCTACTGCGGGGATGAGAATTGCGGGATCAGCCACCAAGTCGCGGTGAGGATACGCGCCTTGCAGATGGGAGTGGATGTCTCGGTGCTGCGCGGCGGTTGGCGGGCTTTGAGCGAAGCGGGACGAGTCAAGGATTCCAATCCAAGGTCTTGAGCGCGACGGCTTCTAGGTAAGGGCTTCCCGGGCGCTCCTCGGTATTCCACCGCAGAACCACCGTGCAGGCTTTCGCCTTGCCATAACTGAGGCTGTGAGTGCCGTCTTCTAACGTCTTAGCGATGTCCGATTGCTTGCTGAAAAAGGCCAAGGCGATTTCTTTCGCATCATCCTGGGGGAGTAACTTCAGTGTTAGTTTTTCCTCGCGGTTCGGGACATTTTTTTCCGAGCACGTCGCGAGTGGTAAAATAGTCACTTGAAACGTGCCGGGCTGGTCGGAAGGCGTCTTCGCATAAGCCGCAAGCCGTCCGCCATAGGAATCCAAAAACGGATCCACCACTACCTTAGCGTCCGCAGAGCCGCGTTGTTGGACGAGTATCGTCTGAGATCTCTTTCCAAGTTCTTCGCTCTCAAATGTCACATGATGATAGAAATTAACTATCTGTTCCGCAGCGTTGTTTTCAATCGCCTCGATGAATTGCTCCTTCGCGATCAGTAATGGCCCTGCGAGGCAAGATTTCGCGAGAATCGGCGCTGGAGCCTGCGTCACCACCAGTGACAGCCGCTCCGAAAGGGTCTGGGCGGTGAGAAACTTTTCTAGCACCGTCGTCGCTGCCTGACTTGGAGTTAGTGTTTCGCCCGGGTCTGCTAGACTAGTTTCCACTTCTGCCACCACTGGCGGTGCAGACATTGAATCCGGCAGTGCTGGGTCTGACGG
>JANNCH010000615.1:0-4053 GCA_031386315.1 Pseudobdellovibrionaceae bacterium | reverse complement strand
CTGCAATTGAGTCAGGAGAGTTGAAAGACTCTGACTGACTTTAAAACCCGCTGCGCTTTGCAGCAACTTACTTAGGAGTCCAAATGAGAGAAGTCTCAGGAAAGAGCGACGACCCGTGGGTGCATCTGACCCATGTCTCGTCAAATTCCAAGACGGGTCCAATCCCCGTCAGCGTTACTGCCGAGTCCACCTGCCCACCCACCTGCCCACTCAAGGGGAATGGGTGCTACGCAGAATACTCGTACGCCAGGATCGCCTGGAACAAGGTGTCGAGCGGGGAACGAGGCGCAAGCTGGGAGGATTTCTGTGCGCAGATTTACGACCTGCCGCCGATGACCCTTTGGAGGCACAACGTAAGCGGAGACCTTCCGCACACGGACGGGGTGATCGACAGGTCGAAAGCCTTGACTCTGGCTGGTGCAAATGCGGGGAAGCTGGGGTTCTCGTACACCCACCACGAGATCGACAAGAACCTTGAAACCCTGCAGCTGCTCAACCTCTGCGGGTTCACGGTGAGCTTAAGCGCTGACAACCTCGAGGAAGCTGATGTGTTCTACGACACAGGCCTTCCCGTCGTGACTGTCCTCCCGATGGACCAGATGGAGAACACGACAACGCCGGCTGGGCGCAAGGTTGTGGTGTGCCCCGCAGTCGTCAGAGATGACGTTACCTGCGCAAGCTGCGGCTTGTGCCAGGTTCAGACCCGAAGCGTGATCGTTGGCTTTCCGAGTCATGGCACTGGGAAGGCCAAGGCACAGCGCGTATTTAACTTAGTGAAGGAACTTGTATGAACCGAGACAACGTCGAGACCATCGACATCAACCCCAACCTGCGTGTTCGCATCGAACAGGACACCGACGCCCAGTCCCCTGAAGACTGGTGCAACCTAGGCCAGATCGCCTACAGCTCCAGCCGCGAGTACCTTGGAACAGAGAACGTCTCGCGCGAACGTCTCATGGAGATTTCCAAGGGCATCGAGGACGGCAGCCTGATCGGACTGCCGGTCTACGCCTACGTCCACAGCGGCTCCACTATCCGGACTTATCCGTTTGACTGCCCCTGGGACAGCGGCCAGTCCGGCTTCATCTACTGCACGAAGGAGAAGGCCATTGAGGAGTTCGGCAAGAAGGTGCTGACGACCAAGGCGCGAGAGATGGCCCTTAAGTGCCTGAACCTTGAGGTTGAGGCGTTTAACCAGTACCTTGAGGGCGACGTCTACGGCGTCATCGTGGAGCGTGTGAAGCGCGACGAGGACGGCGATGAAGTTGACACCGAAAATCTCGACAGCTGCTGGGGGTTCTACGGCCTCGACTATGCCCGAGAGGAGGCCAAGTCCATGGGTAAGCACCAGGCGGCGGAAGACTTGAAAGAAGCGGCAGAAGCCCAGCACTGGGCAGAAAGGGATGTGGTGACAGCATGAAGGGTCGTACCAAATGGTTCAAAACCAAAGACACCTACCCAGTTCGGGTTGGTGAATACGAGTGCGGCGTGATGATCACGTCAATGCAGAAGAACCTGTTTCTTTGGCGACTGCACTTTGATGGGAAAGGCTTTCTGTGCCCGGTTCCGATGCGCGTGCCGATGTGGCGCGGACTGACGAAGAGTGCAGCCGCTGTGATTGAAGAGGCAACATGATGACCACCCAAGAAACCAAAACCTACCTCGACACCTTGCCGCTGCACTCAGCGCTGTGGTGGTTCATCGAAAACTCTTCCGCCCCAATGGGCGGAGAGGTCTTCTTCCACCTGCGTGAGCGGGTCAGAAATTCGCCTCAAATCCGGACCTACGTCGTTGGCATCACCGACGCCGGCTGCGAGCACCACGAGTTCAAGTCCATGAATGACATGTACAGGTTTCTGAGCGAGTCGGACTCCGACTTCGAAGACTGGTACCAGCTTGATGTCTTCACTGACGGCGGAATCGACTTCAACCTCGCACCCACTGGCGACGACGCCCTTGACAACATTGAGGAACCAAAATGAACATCGAAGCCCTGCACAAAGCCATCAACGAGTCCCGCAACGGCGCCAACTTCTTCGTGCGCCACCCACTGTGCCGCAGTGTGGCCTACAGCGACGGCGTCCAGGAAATTGGTGAGGCCGGAGCCTACTGGCTGATCGATATCCTCGCATCGGAGCTGCCGGATAAGTTCAAGTTGAACTCCGACGTCTCCAGCTTCTGCGTGATCCAAGTGCGCGTCGATCAGAGTCGAGCCCAGATCACCGCCGAGTTTGAGGACGGTGTCATCGCCTGGAAGCGCGTCATTGAGTGGACCGACCTGCCAGACGGCGTCATCACCCTGTACATGGCCGACGACCAGGACGGGCCGTCGCCGTATCGCCTGATCCTCACCAGCGAGTATTGAAATGGGGCAGGAGGCTATTCCCGTAGTGCAGTTGAAAGCCAGCATCTACGGTACCGTTGCTGCGCTGAAGAAGCAGCTGGGGTCCTACCCAACCACAGAGAACCTTGACAGAGCCACAGAGCTGTTCGAGGTGATGGTCGCGGCCAGTAACCAACTCCTTGAGTGGGTTCAGAAGAAAAAGAAGTGCAGGAAGTGTGGGGAGACCAGGCCAGTGCACGACTTCGGCAGTCATTACAACAAATGGGGCCAGGGTGACGGGATGTTGTCTACGTGCAAGTACTGCAATACCCCCAGCTACCTGGGCAGGGACGTTGGATACATCCGGTCCCTCCTGGGGGTGCCTGCGGGCTCCATCACGCCAGAAATGTTTGAGCTCAAGGCTGCGCAAATTGCGGCCAAAGAGCTCTCCAAAGAAATTAAAACCAAACTGAAAGAGAAAACCAAATGAAACCATCAGCAACAGCACTGTCAGCGACTGCCAACATGTCCGTCGTAAAGACCACTGGCGACCTTCGCACATTGGTCTCCAACCACCTCCTCGCCCTCGCTCGGGGTGAGACTGCACCAACAAACCTGGAGGCCATGGCCAAGGCCCTTGACTCAATCTCTAACTCCCTTAACACCGAGTTAAAGATAGCCAAGGCCAAGATCGAGGTTCGCGAGTTGGCAGGGAGTCTCGGCAAAGACCACCTGCTGGGCGACATGCTCATTGGGGGCTCCGCGGCGTGAACCTGCCAACGACAGCAACAGCGCTCAGCCCAGAGGACTGGCTCCGAGTCATGAGCCTGATCCACCCCGACAACGTCAACGAAACCCTCAGGATCTTGCACGCGCATCAGCCGATGATGGCCGCGCTGGACAACCTGTGCAAGCTCCGCATTGCCCACCAACTGCAAGTGCCAAAAGACGCCCTTGACATTCTGAACAACGAGCCCACCACAGCCCGCCCCTGGCCACCCGAACCCCAACTCGAGGAACCCCCACAACCAGAACAAGCTTGACAAGCCACGGCGACACCACATAGGGTGTGCCACCAAAACTCCGGCGCGATTTGCGCCAAATTTAGAGTCCAACGTTACAGTCAGGCTCTTTACAAAAAGCGTAAGTCAACCACCCATTAAAGCTACAAAGGTTGAAATTAATTGAGCTATAAACCAGACAAAGTGAGAGCCGAATTTTTCCAAGGATCGTGGGCATTCGTTGATCGAATGAACCCCTCGAACCGCGTTAAATTTGATCAAGCACTGATTGACGCAGTCCACATCTCCGCGACACGTGTTGAGGGTTACCCCCGATCCGTGCATGGGATCAACCAAGAGGTCGTACAGCGCCTCGACAGCGTCACACGGTCGGCCTTAGGCATTACTGCAGCACACCGCTTAGGCCGCGTTGGAACAATGACCAGGGTCAGGCTAATGCCTGACGGAAGCATTGAGAAAGAGGCGTACACATGAATGTTGAAGCGCCAGCGGGTTTCCCGTGGGAGCTGACGAAGCCTCTGCACCAGGCTCATGGCTTCAGGCTCAGCGGGGTTGGCCTAGCCATCTCGCTGAGCTACCTCGATTACGGCCACAGCTACATGTTGGTGGCCTTCATCGAGGTTGCGGGGCAACCTCTGAATTTGTGGAGAAAGGTGACGTCTCCCAAGGCGTCAGCAGTCGAGGCCGCAGAAGACCTCGCTGCTTCCG
>JANNCH010000613.1:0-1708 GCA_031386315.1 Pseudobdellovibrionaceae bacterium | reverse complement strand
CGTCCATCCGCAGCGGGTGGGAGTCAAAGACGTGAATTCATTCTTCGGTAATCTTTGCAACGGCGAAAAATACGAAGGTCTGTGGGGCGGCCTGGATGATGACAACACGCCGTGGTGGGGCGGTCGTAACGGGGTGACTTTCGGCCGCTTCGACGCGAACAACCCTCGCCTCGCCGGACCGCCGTTGGAAATCGGTAGGTTTTATTGGGTCGCGGGACGGATGGCTGCGGGCCAAGGCTCGGTGGCGATCGAGTTTTTTGTCAACAGTCCCCTCCCCGCTCAGCGAGCGGTTTTCCCCGTCAATCCGGAGGCAAATCCATCGCGAATGGCGATCGGTCAAGAGCGCGACGCCATCGAGCATCCGGGGAAAGAGTCCTTCGACGGTGAAATCGCCCGGTTCCTGATGTGGCGGAGACCGTTGACCGATGCGGAAATACAGGCGGCGCTAAGTCACCTCAAGACGGTGTATGGTCTGCCCAATATCCCAGTAGATTTGAAATAACGCCGGTGGTTTAAACTTGAAATCCGGCAACGTGAATGCCGGATTTCATGTATGAATCGGAAACTAAGTTGTCACGAACTTCGGGATAAAAATAGGGTCTTACTTTTTACTGAAATAACAATTTTTTAATGAGCATTTCATGATGCACAATAAAAATTTTTAATTTACAACTGACTGAAAAAGAGTCGCTTTAATTTCTTGATTATAAATCAATTCGATGCATTATAAGTGCTGAACATGGCTCGTCCTGCACAAATCACTCGTGAAAATCTTGCCCCGTTGTTCCGGGCACGGGGGCCTGTGTCTGCGACGGAGCTTGCCACTTTACTGCGGGTGAACCGCACGACCATCGCCAGGGCGTTACCGGATTTCGGGGATGAATTGGTGACGCTTGGCGCGACGCGGAGCACTCGCTATTTGCTGCGCCGGGGGATTCGGAGCATCGGGAATCGCTGGCGAATTTACCGGCTGGATGCGGCGGGCAGGGCGAGTGAGTGGGCGGTGCTTGAAGCTCTGCACGAGCGATTATGGCGAGTCACTTGGGTGGATACGCCGCCGCAATGGGCAGAATTTTTTATGGAAGGGAACGGACTCTGGGGTGGGTTTCCGTTTTTTCTGGGCGATGTGCGGCCTCAGGGGTTTCTGGGGCGCACGATCGCGAGTCGGATCTCGCGGACACTGCAACTGCCCGACGATCCTCGGTCGTGGAGCGATGAGGATGTGCTGATCTATCAACAAGCGGCGGGTGAGGATTTACCGGGTAATCAGGTGGTGGGCGACGATTGTCTGCGGCGTGCACTGGCGCGGTCCGGTGATTTGCCGGGTGGGCAGGTGACTTCCGAGTCGGAGTGGGAGTCATTTTATCCACGGCAGGCGCTGGAAATCGCGCAGAGTTTACCTGGCTCGTCGGCGGGTGGTGAGCAGCCGAAGTTCCTGACGACGTTGCGGGATCAGACGGGGGGATTTCGGCCGGTTCTGGTCAAGTTTTCCGCACCCATGGACCAGCCGACTGGTCAGCGCTGGGCGGACTTGTTGCTGTGTGAATTTCACGCGCACCAGACCTTAGCGGCAGCAGGGTTGGCGAGTCCCGGGACGCGGGTGCTGGATGCGAGTGGGCGGCGTTTTTTGGAAATCCCAAGGTTTGACCGGATCGGGCCGGGCGGTTGGCCGGGGCGCTGATGAGCATTCACGCGATGAAGGGCGTGG
>JANNCH010000246.1:0-3191 GCA_031386315.1 Pseudobdellovibrionaceae bacterium | reverse complement strand
AGTGTCGAAGTCTCTGTTCTGACGCCTTTGCGTATTTGAAAAATCAGAATAGTTAGGGGTATTGTAGTTCGGGTAGTCTTTCCCTTTGGTCCAATCCTTTGGCGCTGAGCCGCCACTGGCAACAACACGAAATCGTCCACCTACCTGAGAGTCAAATTGATCCAGCAAAAAATCCGACATCGGAGGCAAACTCAAAGAATCACCGATCATCAGAACTCCACCATTGGCTCGAGCGCGTGATGCATTGAAAGTAAAAGAAGTCGCCACTAGAAATAGAGAGCACCATAATTTTATATTACTCATATTCTTATAGTACGGAAAGGCGCATGGGTTTTCAATGGCTAGGAGTTTGATACCATTGATTTCTGAATGCCGCCTAGATGAAAGCACAGTTAGGTGGGACTTTGTGTGCGTGGGTCAACAACAATGCTTAGCGAGGGCCTCTTGGAACTCTTTCGGGTTCTTGAGGATTTTGATTTCATCAAAGACAACCTTGGCTTCAGAGTTTTTAAGCGAGAGAGCCTTCATCCATTGTTTCGTGCGTGAAACTGCAAAGTAGTTATTAATGTACAGAGTACTAGCATCGAAAAATCCTGGGATTAGGCTGCGGGCTTTTTGCCAGTTCATTTCGACGATATCGTTCTGTGCCAAACTTTGGCGAATTTGTAGAAACAAGTAGGGGTTGCTCATGACCCCGCGACCGATCATAAAATCATTCACACCGGTCACTTCAAGACAACGATTGAAATCCTGAGGATTCCAGATTTCACCGTTGGCGATGATTTTAATTTTTGTTTTTTCGCGCAAGCGAGGAATCCACTCCCAATATGCAGGTGGTTTGTAACCATCCGTTTTTGTGCGACAGTGAACGGTGAGCCACGTGGCGCCTGCTTCTTCGATGGCCTTTGCGTTTTCTAAACAAACCTGTGGATCATCAAAGCCCAGACGAATTTTCGCCGTGACCGGAATTTCTGCGGGTACTGCTTTGCGTACGGTGGAAACAATTTCATAAAGGCGATCGCAGGATTTTAAAAGGCTTGCTCCACCATCATGTCGATTCACAGTCTTTGCGGGACAACCAAAATTTAAGTCGATGCCGAGTGCTCCCATTTTTGCGGCTCGTTGAGCATTCAAAGCCAAGGGTTCGGCTTGTCCGCCCAGCAATTGTACAAACACAGGGGTACCTGCGCGTGTACGTGAACCCGTTTTTAACTCTGGGCAATTGCGATAAAAAACACTTTCAGGATGGAGGTTGTCGGTGACACGTAAAAACTCAGTCACACATTGGTCGATGCCACCGATTTGAGTCAGAGTATCCCTCATGACCCAATCAACGACGCCTTCCATAGGTGCTAAGTAAAGTTTTACCAAATTAAAGGCCGCCCATTTTTTTGATAATTTCAAAATTTTTGCTTGAGACTGGTTGAATCGAAAGGCGCGAGCCTTTTTGTAAAACTAATAAGTCTTTTAATTTGTCATTCGCATGCAAGTCCGCAAGGCTGACGTAGGTTTTAAATTTTTTCACAAATTGAACTTGAGCGCAGAACCAAATGGGTTTTTCTTTGGTGGCCTTAGGGTCATAATACTCTGATTTTTTATCAAATTGAGTTTCATCAGGCGCAGCTAGTTTAGAAATTTTAGCGATACCGGCAACGCCCGGTGGGTTCGTGCTTGAGTGATAAAACAAAACCTCGTCGCCGACCTTCATATCTTTCATTGAGTTACGTGCTTGGTAATTGCGGACTCCGCCCCACCAAGTGGTTTTGTCTTTTTCTAATTGATCAATCGAATAAACATCAGGCTCGGACTTCATCAACCACATAGGCGCTCCTTCGGTAAGCTTTCGACTGTCGGGCTAAGAACCCAACGAGTGCGATCAATACTTCTAAGCGTTATATAGTGGGATCATCGAACGAATTCAACAAGCTATTCGTGGATTTTGCCAGTCTTGTAAAACCAACGCCCTTGGTTTTTGCGGAAGGTTCCAGTTTCGTGGTGGACGTGTTCGGCAGCAGGGTTTTCGCCAATAGGCTTCACTGTGAAGTGAGCTTTGAATTCAACGATGCCCTTGTTGCCATTTTCTTCTGAACGCACAATTTCAAGTCGTGTAAAGTCAGCGCCATCGGCCCATTGTTGAGTGGCGGCGGCGTTGAATTCATGACGATTTTGTGGATCAAGGGATTCTTTTAGATACGGTATATTTTTTGTGGCAAATGCTGAATAGCGCGAGCGCATGACTTCTTCGGGGTGGGCCGGAGTCGCTTCGCCGGTGATAAATTTTTCGCAGCAGGTTTTAAAATCTTTTGCAGTTCCGCAAGGGCAGTTCATATTTAGTACTCCTAGAGAGGTCCCAGTGTAGGGCTAAAGGACTCGTTGCGTAAGAATTAACGTATGGCAACATCGATAAAACATTGCAGCTTTTGCCTAGCCATAGGGGCCCTAAAAAGGGTAACCTAACTCGTTTTCACTTCACTTTTACACAGCGAAAAGGTTTTTCTCAAGATGCAAGAAAAATGGGCATTGATCACGGGTGCGACTGCGGGGATTGGTTGGGCAACAGCCGAAGCCTTGGCCTCAGCACAATTTAACATCTTGGCTATTGGCCGCCGTGAAGATCGCCTGCAAGATTTAAAAAATCAACTTGCGAAACAAAATTCACAAATCAAAGTAAAGACCCTTGTGATTGACGTGACAGACCGAGCTCAGGTCGATCATTTTTTTCAAACCGAAGCTGAGTTGTTATCGAAAATGGATGTTCTCGTGAACAATGCAGGTCTTGCGAAGGGCATTGATAAAATGCAAGACGCAAATATTGGCGACTGGGACGATATGATCGATACGAACGTCAAAGGTCTGCTTTACATGATACGCGGAATTCTTAAACACATGACCACCAAAAACTCGGGTCACATTGTGAATATGGGTTCTGTGGCAGGACGTTTTACTTACCCAGGTGGCGGTGTTTACTGCGCAACTAAATTTGCGGTGCGAGCCTTATCAGAAGGTTTGCGTTTTGATTTGATGGGCACAAAAATTCGCGTGACCAATATTGAACCCGGCATGGTGAACAGTGAATTTTCGACTGTGCGTTTAGGTGACAAGCAAAAGGCCGATCAAGTGTATGCGGGTATGACTCCGCTCACACCAAAAGATATTAGTGAAACAATTTTGTGGTGCGTGCAAAGACCCGC